>JAESTG010000328.1 GCA_016763715.1 Flavobacteriaceae bacterium | reverse complement strand
CAAGTCCTTCAAACTTATCATACAATGCACCCGCCTGACGGGCAATTTCTATTACATTTTTCTTTTGATCCTCTTGTTTCCAAATTGAAGAAACCACACTTAAAGTAGCTAGTAGGGTTGAAGTTGAAACTAAAATAACATCTCTGTCAAATGCTTCCATGTATAGATTGTTGTTTTCATTGAGAGCAATTAAAAGTGCAGCTTCAATGGGAACGAACATTAGCACATAATCTGGAGTGTTAATGCCATAAAGCTCAGTATATTGTTTATCACCTAAATCCTTGATGTGTTTTTTAATACTTAGTAAGTGTTTTTTGAAATGCTCCGATTTCTCTTCGTCACTTTTAGCACTATAAAAACCTTCATATGCAGTAAGTGAAACTTTGGAGTCTACTACCAGATGCTTTTTATCTGGTAAATTAATAATGAAATCAGGCTTCTTTAAATTCCCAGATCCATCCCTATATCCCCCTTGTGCAGAAAAGTGAATCCCTTTTTTTAAGCCTACTTTTTCCAACAGTATCTCTAGTTGGGTTTCTCCCCAATCACCCTGAACTTTACTATCTCCTTTTAGGGCATTTGTAAGATTAATGGCCTCCTTACTCATTTGTAAATTCAAATCTTTTAGACCTATTAATTGTTCTTTAAGAGATGAATGCATACTGATACTTTCCTTTTGTGTATCATCAACTTTCTTTTCAAAAGATTTTATTTTTTCGTGTAAAGGTTTTAATATTAAGTCTAATTTTTCGGCATTCTGTTTGGTGAATTTTTCTGATTTAGTTTCCAGTATTTTGTTGGCGAGGTTTTCAAATTCTACTGTAAACTTCTCCTGCATTTTTCCAAGTTCATTTTTCTGCTCGTTCAGTTTAACTTCAAGATTTTGGTTTTCTGCATTACGACGCACTAATTCTTCGTTTAAAAAATCCTTTTCTTTTCGTATTACTTCTCGTTCGTGTAATACGTTTTCAAAACGTTCATTGAGTTTTTCTTCTTGATCTTTTAGCTGAAGTAAACGCTCCTCGAGTTTTCCGCTTTCGGATTTGGCCTTTAGACGTGCAATTAAGTTACCAACATAAGCTCCTGCAAGTGCAGAGATACTTCCTATTAAAAATATGATAAATGGTTCGCTCATTTGTGTTTTTCGGTTTGTGTATGAAACGTAGCGTATAAAAAGACGCTAACTTTTCGGATAAACACAGAGCCGATTTATTTTATTTTTAACTTATCAATCTTAAAAGCCAAATTTAAAAATTTGGCGGTCTTTGTAAAAAAGTACAAACCTCTCTAAAAGCCTTTACTAGCTATGTTTTATACACGTTATTACCCACCGTTTTTATTCCAGTTGCTCAATATCTAATCCAAAGTTGTCTTTAGATTTTGTTGCTTTAAAAATAGCGATATTATTCCTAAGTTTCCGTTTAGACAATTTAATTATTTGGTTTGTAGCTTTTGCGTTCATTTTACAACCGAGTATTATTTCAGTTATGCTATATGGATTTAACTTAACGGTTCGTTTTTCTATATGATTTATTGAAATTCGCCATTCTTTCTCATATTCCCATAATTTTGATTTGTAATAGAATTTTTTATGAAATTGTAATCTGCTATCATCATTACCTGAAATTAAAGGATATTCAAATTGATAATTCACCGGCTCAATCCATTCGAAGTTGTAATCATTAGCCATTGATTGAGTGTCAAATCCAACGACAAATCCGCTATGATTCATAGAATAGTGAGACCACATTAAAATATTATCACAAGCTGATGAAAGAGAAAGAAGTCCAATAATTTTACCCCATTTATCGAGTTGTTCAGATGTTTCTCTTTTTAGTTTTTCTGGATGCCAAAGTTGCTTTTTTTCCGTTTGTTCTCTGACGAATGCCTTAACTCGATTTTCGTCTTCATCTTTGAGAACGATAGACATCAATTCCAAATTTTTTTCATAACATTCTTCAAAACTCAATAAATCCCATCTCACAGGAATATTACCATCAAATGGGTCGTTAAATTCGGAAGGTTTTGGGAAGTATAATTCTTGCTTTGATATTAATTTACGATGATATTTATTATTCCAATCTCGATATTTATAGAGTGTTTTTGGTAATTCAATATCGGTAAACCTATCTCTCATTCTTAATTCGCAATGTTTTTTTCAAATGGTGGTAACAACCAACAATAAGTTGTTTTATATTTCGATTCAGTAAAAAGTAAAGATACTAACTCTTAATTGTAAATCTCCCCGTACTCGCATCAAAAAACAGGAAGTCCTTCGGGAATAACCGATCAAAATGCCCATCCTTTATGAGTTGTGCAGGGGTTTCCATTAAAGTCTCTTTTTCTGTCATCAATATCATTTGGTCTGAAAGTTGGATGGCTAAATCAATTTCATGGGTAGAGAATAGGATGGTTTTTTTTGTTTCCAAAGTTAACTTTTTTAACAATTTTAGAATGGAGGCTCGGTGGTACAAATCCAAATGCGTAGTTGGTTCATCCAGTAAAATTACGGGAGTATCTTGGGCGATAGCTCTTGCGATAGCCACACGCTGCATTTGCCCATCACTTAATTCGGAACACTTTTTATTTTTTAATGAATCAAGGTCAGTTTGCGTGATTGCAAATTTTATTTTGATTTTATCTTCGGGACTTAGACTCCCCATCCAATTGGTGTGTGGCTGCCTGCCAAGGGATACGAACTCCAAAACAGAAAGGTTTTTAGAGCTGGGTGCTTCGGTGAGTACAACACTTAATAAGGTTGCTAATTCTAGTGGGTGATATTGGTTTAAATTCTTATCATGAACTTGAATTGTCCCATCTATTGGTTTCTGCATATTTGCAAGGGTACGCAAGAGGGTAGATTTCCCTATTCCATTGGCGCCAACTAGACTAATGAGGGTTCCTTCAGAAAAATGAAAACTAATATCTTTGGCTATTATCAGACTATTTTTTTTATTCCAATAGCCAATGGACAAACTATCTACTTTAAGGATGTTATGTTTTTTTTCCGAAGTCATTAAAATATTAATTTACGTTTTCGTACCAGTAACCAAATAACAACGGGAGCTCCAATAAGTGATGTGATTGCGTTTATAGGCAAAGTATACTCGCTAAATGGAAGCTGTGCTATAATGTCACACAGTAACATAATAATACTACCAAAAAGCATGACAGCCGGAATCAATATGCGATGGTTTGAGGTTGTAATCCACTGACGGGCAATATGAGGAACCGCCAAGCCAATAAAGGCAATAGGGCCTGCAAAGGCGGTAATTCCACCTGCTAAAATACTGGTGGCAATAATGATAATGAGCGTGGTTCTCTTTATCTGAACACCCATACTTTTAGCATAATTTTCACCCAGAAGTAATGCATTTAATGACTTGCTTGCCATAAAACTTATAATAATTCCCAATATCGTACAAATGCTCAGAATAAGAATTCCTGTCCAGGATTGATTACCTAAACTTCCGAACGACCAAAAAACGTATCGTTGTAGTTTTTCTGCGGAACTAAAATAGGATAGAACTCCAACTACGGCGGCTGTAACACTTCCAAACATGAGGCCGATAATGAGGATAGCCATAGTGTCCTTAATGCGTAAGGTTATTGATAAAACAGCCAATAACACTAGAAAACTCCCAAGAGCAGAGGCAAGTACTAAACTCCATTCACTGGCAAGCAGACCGCCGAGGAATCCTCCAAACGAACCAGCACCCAATAACAAGATAGCAACACCCAGACTTGCACCACTACTCAACCCCAATACAAAAGGGCCTGCAAGTGGGTTGCGAAACAGGGTTTGCATCAATAGACCAGAAATGGCTAATCCACTACCTACCAAAACGGCTGTAATTGCCTTTGGCAAGCGGTAGTCAATGATAATGTAACTCCAACTGGATTTGGTTACATCTCCCCCAGTTAAGCTTGAAAATATCTCATCCAGAGGTATAGCCACAGATCCAAGACTAAGGTTTAGTAAGAAGGCAGCCGTTAAAATTAGCAGCAACACAACAAACATTCCTTTATAGGATCGTCCTGTTTCCATTAATCTAGTTGGCTAAAAAAGAATAATTCATAATCGGGAAGTAATTCTGGATGTAGAATTTTAATTATATCTTTTAATACAATATCGGGTCTATTTGGTGCCAGTTCGTAATATAAAACACCTCCAGTTGCTCCTTTAATTGTAGTGAAACTGTATATTTTTTTTTGCTGAAAGGCATCAAATTGGCCATAAATCGCATGGGTATCTTCCATTTGTTGATAGCTCGTAAATTGACCTGGGCCAATCCAAAATTGAGCTTCTTTTCCCTGTTCCAAAACACTTTCTAAATTCAAAGATATACTACCTGTTCCTTTCGAGTCTTGCCAAAGATAATTACCGTTGGCATCTTTGATAAACTGAGCAGCCCAACTATCGCCTTGTGGCAAGTACCAAATATCTTTATACATCGCTCCGCTGAGTACCGTTGGTTTGAAAGATGCCTGAGCTGCCAATTCTTTGGACTTCTTATAATTGAGCTCTATTTCACTAAAAATTTCATTGGCTTTTTGGTCTTTGTTAAATAGCGCTCCGAAGAATTTTATCCATTCTGCCTTTCCCAAGGGGTGTGTCTCTGTCCAATCACTATTATAAAGCACAGGTATACCTGCTTTTTTAATGGTTGCGGCACTTTTATTACCGCTTTCAACTGCAAAAGTAACCACAACATCTGGTGATAGGTCAATAAGAACTTCTATATTGATGTCCTCATTTTTCCCCAATTCGTGTAAGGTTCCTTGGTCAATACGCTTGCGAGTTTTTTCTGAAGAGATATATTCTAAATTAGGAAAACCAATCAAGGTTTCGTCCACTTCTAACATTTCAAGGGATGGGATATGTGTAGTTGAAGTCACCACAATCTGTTTAACAGGGATTTGTAGCACGGCGTCATAGTTGTCTTCACCTTCAATCGTGATTTCTTGTTTTTTAAGAAGGTAGGTGTAAACGCGGTTAGCTCCGGGCCATGGATTGGAAATTTTTAAAATTTTGTGTGTATCAAAATCTTCAATTTCAAAACCTTTAGCGTAGCGTATTTCAATTTTTGAAGGCTTCTCTTCGGAAGTAAGCGGTGTTTGCTTTTTTACTTCAGACTTGCAAGCGAGTAAGCAAAGAAGACAAATGATAGAGAAAACGTTTTTTGACATGCTCAAAAATAGTAGTTTTTATTTGGCGAGGCTATAGGTAAACTCTATTTTTGCATCGAATTTTGGTAAGTGCCTTTATTTATAAGGGGTGCTTTTAAAAGGGAATTCGGTGAAAGACCGATGCTGTTCCCGCAACTGTAAGTCGTCCGCCCTTAGCGGATAGGTGTATTCTTCAAAACCACTGTTTGTTTAGACAAATGGGAAGGTAGCACAGCGACAAGCCAGGAGACCTGCCATATTCAACAAATTTTGAATCTTGTTCAATAGCCTCAAGCAATAGATCTGCCTGAGCCTTTTTAGCTTTGTATTCACTACTAATTATT
>JAESTG010000327.1 GCA_016763715.1 Flavobacteriaceae bacterium | reverse complement strand
CCAGAAAGCCTATAATTTCCCTTCTTGCTTCTAGCTCTTGTTGTTTTTTAGACTGAGCATTAACCGAAAACACCATGAAAATGCAAAACAGAAATACAATATACGAAGCTATTTTTCTCATTTACTCAATTGGATTTCTTCATAACCTTCAGGGATTTTGAACTTAAAATTCACTGAAACATTCAAATCTATCTTTTTATATTTTACGTCTATTTCTGTATTACTACCTCCTTCAGAAGATTTTATAAAAATTTCTTTCGGGTAATATCCCCCATCAATTTCTTGATATTCTCCGTATCGTAAAGAAAGTAATCTCCCGTCATTTGGTTGCGAAAGTGACCCGGAGAAAACTTTAAAATTTTCAGGATTCAAAAGTAGTGAGTGAATGAAATTATTTGGCTGTCGTTTGGGTTCCAACTGGTATTTATTTTCGGTAACTAAAGAAGTGTAATCGCTTTTATCAAGACCAAAAATAGACTGGCCTAATAAAATGGATTGCGTCTTTTCAAAATCCAATTCGGTTCCCAACCATTCACTCAATAAGGTGAAATCTCCATCAAAAAAAGTATTTGAAATTGTTTCGTAATAACTTACTTGATCCGGAGTAATTAATACTTTCGCCAACGTTATTCCAAGTAAAGAAGCTTTTATCCATATGGTTTCATCCTTTTTTATTCGAAGACTTACCGTGATGCTATGTTCTCTTTTATCATCTTTATAAACCACTTGAACTCGTGAGGCCAATGTGTTAAAATTGGGAGAAGCAGCTCTATGCGTTGCAATAATACTAGAAATATTTAGAGCCCTATCCGCACGTACTCCTCCCACTACAGCCTTCCCTCCTCCACAAGCGCTGAAAAGCATGAGGGTGACAAGAATTGCTATATGGTTTTTAAAGGTGCTCATCTAGTTAGGTATATTTATTTGAGCTGCTCTTTTAGCCCACTCATTCGCTTTATTTATATTTCCTTTTTGATTATTAGCTAATTGTAGTTGTGTATAAAAATCAACTTCCATTTTTGGGTCGTCTAAAACAAAATCCAGTCCCATTTCTAGGTTTTCAATGGCATCATTGTACTTCTCTAGCCCGTTATTAGCAACTCCATTCAGCAAATAAAACAAAGATTGCGCTGGAAAAGTTTCTAAAGCATTCTTGCTCAATGTAACAGCCTCCTCAAATTTTTTAACTTCAATTTGCAACAAGAGAGTGTTTTTTATCACACTGAAATTATCCTCATCCAAGGCAGCTCCCTTTTCATAAAATCTAAGTGCTGTAGCTTTATCATCTTTAGCTAAAAAGTAGCCCCCTAATTGCTCATATACTTGGCCATTTCCGTCCTGTGAAAATTGAGAAATTACTTTATCGAGATCTTCTTCAAATTGAGGGTTTTTCCCAACAAAACTTAAAAAGTCACTTAGCACTTTATATTTGCTTTCGTTTTCAATTTTTGAAGAACCGAACACCACATTCATAGATTTTATAGCTTCGGTACTATTTCCTTCTTCCAAATAAAATTTATACAAAGCTAGATGGGCCAATTCAGCGCTAGGTTGTTTTTTAATCAACTCCTTGGCTACTTCAAAAGCCTTTTTTGCTTCACCCTGTTCACTATATAGGTAAATTAAATTTAGATAATCCTGTTCTTTTTTAGGGTTCTTACCTATTTTCGTTTCAAGATTTTTTATCGCTCCAGTGGTATTTCCTGTAGCACTGTAAATACGTCTTCTAAGCGCATTGCGATATGCACTTTCTCCCCAACTTGCATCCAACTCATCCAATAATTCTAATGCCTTATCGTACTGCTTGGTTCGATTGTATAAATTGGCAAGGTCTTCTTTGTAATCTGAATCAATGACCATTAGTTTTTGAACTAATGGAATAGCTGCTGTATAATTATGCTGTAAATAATAAAGGTCGTAAAGTGCTTGCATCACATCCAACCGTTCTCCTTGAGATTGAAGCACTTTTTGAAAATTCTCTTCAGCTTCGTCATAACGCTTTAAAAACTTCAAGTTTTTTCCTGTTTCAAAATAAACAACAGCTTCTTGCTCAGGATTCTTTTTTGCGGCTTTCTGTGCCTTTTGGAGTGCATTTAAGGCCAGTTCATAGTTTTCTATACCCTTTTGCTTTAGCGCTTCAAAAAAGCTCTCCTGAAAAGCATCACTCACATTTCCCAAATCGTCCATTGGGGGCAACCCACCTACTTGAGCTGTCATTCCAAATGGAGCATATAGCATTCCGAAGAGAAAAAGGAAAATGTGTTTTTTGCGGGTCATAACTAAAATTCTAATCGTTCTTTGTTTGTGACTATTTCAATTCAGAATAATCTCCAATACTCACATTGGTGAAATTGGCATCAAACGTAGCGTGATTTCCTATCATTGCATTGTCTAAAGTAGCATTTTTAATGAGTGCCTGTTCCTGTATTATACTATTCTTAACGGTACTATCCTCAATTATTGTGCCTTTTCCAATAGAAACATGGGGTCCAATCGTACAGTTTTTAAGTACTACGCCTTCAGCAATACAACAAGGCTCTATGATGGTTGTATTTTCCGTTTTTATTTTTTCTGAAATGAGGGGTTCTCCACTTGCTGCTAAAAATCCAAGCATTCGTGCATTAGTCTGGACGGTTACTTCCTTATTTCCGCAATCCATCCATTCGTCCACCGTTCCCGTTTTAAAGATTTTTCCAGACGCCATCATGCGCTTAATGCCATCGTTAATCTGATATTCTCCCCCATTAATGATGTTATTATCCAAAACGTATTGAAGTTCGTTTTTTAACTCACCCACATCTTTAAAATAGTAAATACCAATAACCGCTTGATCACTCACAAAGGTTTCTGGTTTTTCAACTAATTCAATAATTTCATCTTCCTCATTCAAATTAACCACTCCATATGCAGAGGGGTTATCAACTCTTTTAGTCCAAATCACACCATCCACATCCTTATCAAGGTTGAACTCGGCTCTAATAAGCGTATCTGCATAGGCAATCACAGCAGGGCCAGAAAGGGATGGTTCTGCACACATAATTGCGTGTCCAGTTCCTTTTGGGTCCAATTGACGGTAGATACTTGGTTTAGCACCTAATCCAATGGCCAATTCCTTGAGACTTTCCACTACCGCATCCCCAAAGAACGCTGGGTCGCCTAGGATGAAGGCTATTTCTTCTATTTCTTCATTTAAAACTCCAACAATATCGGCTACCAATCGATGAACTATTGGTTTACCGGCAACAGGAATTAATGGTTTCGGAACGGTTAAAGTATGGGGGCGAAGTCGTGAGCCACGACCTGCCATTGGGACAATTATTTTCATCTTTTGATGATGGGTTTAAGTGATTATTCTCCTATTTCAATTTTATACTTCTTTGCTAATCTAGTAAACAAGTCCAACTGATTTTTTTCTTTTAATTCTTTGTAAAAAAGAGATAAATTAGCCTCAGCATCTCTAGCATAGGGGGATTCAATTTCATTATACAAAACGTATGATTTCATCATGTTGTCAAGGGCATTTTCATAGTCTCCAAGCACATGATATATTCTCCCAATACCATAGAACCCCTCTGGATCATCAGGAAAAACATCAATAAATTCTAAATAGCCTTCTATAGAACTTTGATAATCTTCCATCAAAGCATAAGCAATAGGTTTATTCAATAAAGGCATTCGCCCTTTGGGGTCCAGTTTCAAAGACTTATTATAATATTTCAACGCCTTCTTATAATCATTCATTCGTCTATAGCTAATACCAACCATATCATAAGCATAGGCAAAATTCCTATCTTTTTTTAAT
>JAESTG010000326.1 GCA_016763715.1 Flavobacteriaceae bacterium | reverse complement strand
ATCGTAGTTCCTTCTTTCAGCTAGTAGATTTTGTTCATTATAATCGTAAAAATTGAACGTTATATTTTGACTCGCTTTTGCAAGCTCATTTTCAGAATTAAAATAGGAAGTCCGAATTTTGTTGTTTCTATCATCATATATCCATCTTACTTTAGCAACGTCTAATTCGAATGGTTTTATACACCCTAAAGAATCTTTAGTTATTTCTTCAATTTTGTTGTTATTTTCATCATATTTATAATTGAATTCCACTATTTCATCTTTAGTCTTGGCATAGCCTCCTTTAAAATCTAAATAAATTATGCTATTTTCTAGTCCTTCATCATTCAGAATCGATTTGATAACTCCAACTCCTGTATCAGAATTGAACGGGTTTTTAAACGCATCATAATTATATTCTATAACAGTGGAATCGTTGGGGTACTCATATCGTGATGCTCCCCATTTATAATCATCAAAATAAAGAACATGATTAGGATAATAGTTAGCCTGAAACTTTAGTCTATTCTGACTATCATAATCTGAAACTTCTTGAAAATAATCGTCATAACCTAAAACTGGAAGACTTAGATGATTATACTTCCTTTCGCTTGTCAGATTATCAAATTTGTCATAGGTATATTTATATGTGCAAACAGCTTTTTTATCGTTGCTTTTTTTACCGTTTACATCGAGATTTATACTCTCCTTAATCTTTCCACGCTCATCATATTTGTACTCTCTATTGAATGAATTTAGATGTTTTGCAAAACCCCCAGTCTGATCGTAAAGTGAATATCTAATAAGATTGTTATTTTTATCGTATTTCATCTCATAAATAGAAATAAAATCTGAATTTAACATCCGATTATTCTGTTTATCAAAGCTTTCGGTTTTAATAGTCCGATTTTGACTATCCAAACTTCTTTTCTCATGATAGACTTTGGACTTATTTTTGATTAATTCATTTCTATCATCATAATAATTTGAAATAAAAGAATTATCCTCATGTTTTACCCTTAATCTCTTATAAATATTGCCATTTTTAACTCTCTCGCCTTGTTCATTAAAAAATTTAGTAATGATATCTCCGTTTGATTGTATTTCACTTTTCAAAATTTCATACGAAATATTTGAATTGTAGGTGCTATCCACATTTCTATGGTGAAATTCAATAGTATTTGCTCGGTTAATTACATTAGTGATGGCCGTATCGAAATATCCTCCATTCAATAACAGTCCATTTTTGAAGAATTTTATCGTTAATACACTGCCTTTTGATTTGATTTGATATACCTCACCAAATTTTGCCTCTAGGGCATTAATTGGATACGACTTTAATATGCTATGATCCAGTGCGACATATATTTCTCGAAAGAACTTAGCACTGTCATTTGTAACTTTGAAATAACTCAATAAATCAGGATCATCATAGTACACTGTTCTTCGTAACAAATCATCAATTTTAGCCTCCCAAAAGTTCTGCCTTTCATAGTCAGCATTATGGTTAGACTCATTATCGTATAAGACCTGAAGACTATCAATCTTGCTATCGTATTTAAAGTGCAAACTTCTTAAATGTGCAGGTGTGACATTTATACTTTCGGACTCCAAAATTTCTTTTCTTAACAATCTCACGCAGTACTCTGTAATATTGAAATGATATTGTTCGTGAATTAACAACTGATCTGTTAAAGTAGAGTCTTTAAGCCTTTTTGAGAGATTTGGATTCATATAGGCATAAACCTTAAAGTTTGATTGATTGAATTCATCCGGAATATAAATTCCAGAATTTACGGAAGCATCAAAATCATCTTTTAAACGAGATACCTCTCTAAAATCATCCCATACTAACAATCGATCATTCCATGAAATAAAGTCCTTTAATATCTCCCTTGTAGCATATCCAAAACAAATTATGATCCCTGATAATAGTATTGAGCCATATTTAAAAAATCTAGGTTTATTCATGCAACTTATTTTTATAATAAAACAAATAAACTTCCTGAGAGAGATACGTTAATCCCCAAATAATTAGAACAAGACCAACACCAGTATATATCTCTTCAACGTCAACTTCAAAATTTTGGAAGATAAATTGATAAGTCCTTAATAACAAATAAAGCAATATGGAAAATAGCAGTCTATGTTTGAATAAATAGAAATCATAATCATAGAGTTTTCTGTGATTTGACAAAATTAACATGACTAGATAACTAGCAACTATTGAAATCCCACATAAAAAACCCATCATTGGTAGATGAGAAATAAAATGAATGGACAGAACCAGCAAATGCAAGTTAAAAAGAACAACACCTAAAATTTCATAAACTAATTCCCTCCTATCATTCTGAGTTAAATGTTTAGAGATAGTAAATGAAAAGGAAGTTTTTGGACTAACTACTTTTGGATTACCTCCATATTTGTTTGAACCAGGTGTTCCCTCTTCTAATAACATCCATAAACCATAGAATGGTATTAATTGATAGAAACCATTGTTATTTAGATCCTGACACCTTTTAGCTCCCTGAGCAAGAACAAACCAGTACAGAGTAATGATAAATAGAACAGCAACAATACCGAATTCCGCTCTTTGTCCAAGAGCATAAAGACTTGAATAAAAACAAATAGTAAAAAACAAATAACTCAACCCGTACTCTAAACGACGAATTCTACCTGAAAAAGAAAAAGGATTGTTAAACATGCTGCCCTCAAAAGATTCTTCGAATCTAAGACATAAAAATAATTACCCGTATAAAAATTGGCGTTTAAAACTTTAATATTCTTCTAATCGGGGACTATTATCTCTGTAAATCCTTTTTTACTTCATTAAATAGAGTGTTTTCCTTAACTCTCTATTCTTCATTTCTTGGACTTTGGACTTGCAACAAAAAAGTCACCTTTAGCTAAGAGTCATACGACTACTTTATAAAAACATCTTGATTGAAATTATATTCATCCGTTAATATTCTAATCTTATCGTCTTTAAAATAAGAGTGTAGTTCATAAGTATCTGTTATAAATCCTATGATTGTACCCTTTCCTTTGAAATTTGGAATGATATCAAAAGGAATTTCTATGGTATCTCTACTATTATTTATGCGTGAAAAATTAATCTCTCTAGAAAACTTATCATTTGGCGTAAAACTTGTTTTATTATCCTTGTGTGGCATTAATCCTAAAACTATATAAAGATGTCTTGTATCTCGTTCGTCAATCTTTAAGGTATCATTTACTTTAGAAAAAAACTTAACCACACCCTTCTCTTGCTTTGTCTCTAAAGTATCACTATCCATTAATACGTTTAAAAAATGGTCTTTACTAACTGCTTCAACGTCGTGTTTTTTAGATTTGTTTTTATTCTTTTTAGTATTAGAACAGCTTAAAAGAACTATGCCACCTATCAATAATAAAATCATCACTATATTTTTATTGTATAACATATAATTAATTATTTATTCTACTATTTATCAACGAATCCAACTTTCTCTCTCGACGACTTTGTGATAATTCTCTAACTCTATTTTCATCGTTAGCGTTAACCACAGTATCTTCTCTCTCATAGGAATATGTTGTTGAATTACCGTTCTGGCTAGAGATATACATTCTAGAGTCCTCTTTAACAATATTAACATTTACTGAAACTTCTCCAGAAGTATTTGAACTATCTATAGATCCTACATTGTCAACTGCATTACTAACATCACTAACTGCATCTACCCCATCTGCAAAAGCATTGGCTACATTTTTTTTACTTAAATTTTTTCCATTAGTCATGGCGTTACCTTTGGAAGATTTCTTACCACCAGCAACTACCGTTAGTGCCATTACTCCCGTGACATCCTTTTTTTCAGCATTACCCGTAGTTTCGACAACTAAACTTGAATCGCCAGCAGGCTCGCCATCCTCTGTACCAAATTCATAACCATTCCCATTCCCTTTTTCTCTAGAGCTATTATTTCGAGAACTTGAACTACTGCTACTACGAGAACTTGAATCTCCATCAATTAGCTTATTGTATCCTTTAACAATTGCTTTAGTAACTTTTGCGCTTTGCTTTGTGAGCCATTGTTTGAATCCTCCACAGCAACTTCCTTCAGGCATCATTCCATCATAATCGATAAAATAGATTGGATTATCAAATGCATAATTATAAGGAGAGTGCCTTCTCATTTGCTCAGCCAACGGATCAAGGTTCATCCAACGTCCTAAAGCAGCATCATAATTTCTTGCACCAAAGTCATAGGTTTCCAGTCCAAGTTCCGAAGATAATTCTTTCCCACCGAACTTCCATTGTTGAGCTAAGCTATTCCCATTCGGAGAAACATCGTTATTATACCCTTTTTGTTTCAGCCCGAAGGGATAGTAATTAGATTCTTCAATAATTTCAGAGGTATTAACAGCCCCATCAAGATTACTATCGCTATAACTTAAACGAACATTTCCTAGGTGATCTTTGTATTGGAAGACATATTGATATTCGGAATAAGTGGTTTGCCCTGTACCTGTGTCAAAACCTGTAACTGAATTAGAATCTCCACCGTTAACTGGTATTACTGGAGTAGGTATTGTATACCCTTCTGGATGGCTGATGAACTGCAAAATAGTATCTCCGAAATTACTTTGTAAGTATATAAATTTTCCATCATATTGGGTGATTTGTACTAATCCATTTGCAGGAATTAATGTTTTTTCCATCTTTACCCCATTGGCAGCATAGACATAGTGAATTTGCCCATTTTCTCCAGATTGATTTCCTGTTATGAGCACACTCAAAGGTAGGTTTAAGTGATTGTAAGTAATCAAATCAATGTTTTTGTTTCGGTCACTAATCATATTACCATTTACGTCATATTGATAGTCTGCCAATGTTGATGGGTCACCAGAGTCACTATCATCTTTAAATCCTTCTTCATTACAATTGCATGGGCTTAATTCAGTAACTTCTATTAATTGATTACCAGAGTATGAATAATCTAAATCATCATATAGCTGAGAAGTTAAATAACCTTGCCTTCTCAATTTCTGGATATTCCCATTTTGGTCATAAGTGACATTCCATAGTGTAAAGGTATAGTTAACATCAATATTCTCTAGGTTTTCTCCAGCACGATTGCTTGCTCTTCTTATTCTATTTAAATCGTCATACCAATAACCATAGCCTCGTTTTGTTTTATCGGTATTTTTCGTTTTCCATATTGTTTCAGAGATATTTCCATTATATAGTGGCTCGATAGTACTACCATAATTAACTCCAAACAATTGGTTGTAATTAATTTTGAAGTTAAATAAATCGGTCGATTTAGGATTGGTGTCGTGTACGTCATTAATATCAGTAAGCCAACCCCTAATATTGTATTTATAATCAACATTCTGTAATTTTTTATCTATGTTAGGCCCTACAAGATTGAGGTTGTTAATTCCCGTAGAGGAAGGTCCTGTAAAAGCAACTTTACCAACAAGAGGTTCGTCGGTAGCACTAATAGTTTCTATAACTGTTGAGCCATGGTAAAAACGAATATTTCCATCTTGTTCTCGTGCCACCTTAAAAGCATCTCCTATTTGATAGGTGCCATAGTTTTGGCCATTGTTATATGTACTTGTAGAGCCAACGATTAATTGTATTTTACTCGTGCCATTTTCAGTAAAAGTATATATTCCATAATCAAAATAATGGTTGGCTGGATTAGCCGTGTTTGATTTTATAAGACCTACACGTACATGTTCATCATTCTGTCGAACACTATATTGAATTCCACCACTGTCATCACTTGGAATTTCCCCTTTT
>JAESTG010000325.1 GCA_016763715.1 Flavobacteriaceae bacterium | reverse complement strand
TGGCACCCTTACCACTCATATTAGGCCCCGTAATCATAATTATTTGCTGATTCTCTCGATCCAGAAAAACATCGTTGGGAATAAATGGATTATCTGAGGTAGCTGTTGCTCTATCACTGGATGACGTCCTTCCTTAATATCGAGGTCGAAACTATCATCAAGAAGGGGGCGTATATATTTTGCTTGCTTGGCTTGAGTGGCAAATGACGAAAGGCAATCCAATTCAGCGATTAAGGCCGCTGTTTGCTGTATTGTACCAATAAAAGGAAGCAACCATTGGACTAATTGCCCAAATAATTCTTGCTCTAAAGCTTGAATTTTTTCTTCAGCTCCTAAAATTTTGGTTTCATATTTTTTTAATTCTTCCGTTATGTAACGCTCCGCATTGACCAAAGTTTGCTTTCGAATCCATTCCTCTGGCACTTTGTCTTTATGCGTATTTCTTACTTCAATATAATAGCCAAACACATTATTGGAAGCGATTTTTAGCGAAGTAATTCCTGTGCGTTCGGTTTCTCGTGCTAACATCTTATTCAGATAGTCCTTTCCTCCAGCTGCAATACTTCTTAGTTCATCCAAATCTTCAGAAACCCCTGAAGCGATTGCATTCCCTTTTAAAATATTTACGGGAGATTCTTCATTCAAAGTTACTTTAATTTTCTCCTGAAGTGTAGGGCAATCATTCAACTGCTCTCCAATAATTTGCAATGATTCATTCTTTGATTCCAGCGCCAAAGCTTTTATGGGAACAACGGCTTCCATAGAGTTTTTAAGCTGAACTACTTCTCTCGGACTTATCTTCCCCGTAGCAGCTTTTGAAATTAAACGCTCTAAATCTCCCATCCGCTTCATGTGCTGCTGCGTTCTTTCTAAAAGCTTGGGGTGATCCAATAAAAAACTCACTACCTCATGTCTTCTTGTAATTTTATCGAGGTGTTTTAAAGGGAGTGCCATCCAACGCTTTAACAAACGCCCACCCATGGGAGATATCGTTTTGTCAATTATATCAAGTAAAGTGACCGCATTTTGTTGATACGAATGGTACAATTCCAAATTACGAATGGTAAATCGATCCATCCACACATACTCATCTTCGGCAATACGTGAAACCTTCGTGATATGTTGCAATTTGTGATGCTGTGTCTCTCCCAAATAATGTAATACGGCACCCGCAGCAATAAGCCCTGCTTCAAGATGGTCCACACCAAAACCTTTTAAGTTTTTTGTTCCAAAATGTTTTTGAAGCACTTCTGAAGTGTAATCATCCTGAAAAACCCAATCTTCCAAATAGAACACATGAAATTGATCGCCAAAAGTTTCAGAAAATAGTTTTCTTTTTTGTTTGCTGAACAATACTTCGCTTGGGCTGAAGTTTTGTAGCAATTTATCTATGTACTCTTCAGAGCCTTCTGCGGTTAAATACTCTCCTGTAGAAACATCTAGAAAAGAAACACCCAAACCCTGCTTCCATTCCTCTGAGCAGCACCAAAATGTACGGCTGCCAAAAAATTGTTCGACTTACTCTGAAGTATATCATCATTAAACGCCACTCCAGGAGTCACTAATTCGGTTACACCTCGTTTTACAATATTTTTAGTGAGTTTAGGGTCTTCCAATTGATCGCAAATGGCTACACGACAACCTGCCATTACCAATTTGGGCAAGTAAGAATTCAAAGAATGATATGGAAATCCTGCCAATTCTATTTGATCACCACCATTGTTTCGGGCTGTTAAGGTAATATTGAGAATACCAGATGCCTTGACGGCATCGGCGCCAAAAGTTTCGTAAAAATCGCCCACACGAAAGAGTAATAAAGCATCTGGATACTTCGCTTTTATGGTATTGTATTGACCCATTAATGGGGTGGTCTTCTTCGCCATCTTCAGTATAGATTGTGACCCATAAAAATACACAAACAACCCTAAATTCTATATTCAAATTTCATCCAAGTTATCTACATTTATTAACAATCATCCTCTTTCATTAGATTTTTGGAGGACTAGATTTTACCTTTGCATCACCCGATATGAAAAACAGAAAACTTAAGAACAGCGAACTAGGTCGAATTTCACCTTCAGCGTATAAAGAAGAGCAGAAAACGCCACTAATTATTGTGCTGGATAATATTCGTAGTCTCAACAATATTGGCTCCGTTTTTCGCACAGCTGATGCTTTTTTAATTCAGAAAATTTATCTCTGCGGAATTACAGCCACACCTCCTCATAAAGACATTCAAAAAACAGCACTGGGTGCTACCGACAGTGTAGATTGGGAGCATATTGAAAGCACCGATATTCTTATCGAAAACCTTCAAAAAGACGGTGTATTTGTAGCCTCCATAGAACAGGCCGAGGAATCTATTACATTGCAAGAATTTGAAGTAAAACCCAATACCACCTATGCCCTAATCTTTGGAAATGAGGTGAAAGGGGTGCAACAATCGGTAGTTTCAGCTAGTGATGCGGTAATTGAAATTCCTCAATATGGCACCAAACATTCTTTGAATATTTCGGTAAGTGCGGGAGTAGTAATGTGGGATCTGTTTTGTAAATTTCATTAATTAAGGATTTCACGAAGTATGGAAAGATAGTCCTTTCTGTTTTTGATAAAATCACGATCTGAAATATCAATAATTTTGACCTTATCCTTAGGCAATCCTTTGATAAATTCGAAGTAGCCTTCGTTTATTTTCTGAAGATAATCGGCCTCAATTCCTTTTTCAAAACTACGCCCTCTTTTCTTAATGTTTTCGAGCAAACGTTCCGTATTCTGATACAAATACACATACAAATCTGGGCTTGCCAAATCTTTGTGCATTAAATGAAACAGTTTTTTATACAAATTAAACTCCTCTTCAGCTAAAGTAACCTTGGCGAAAATGAGGGATTTATAACCATCATAATCGGCCACAACGACATCTTTAAATAAATCGAACTGTGCTATTCCCTCCAAAAGTTGCTGATAGCGATCTGCTAAAAAAGACATCTCTAGTGGAAACGCATAGCGTGCTGGTTTTTTATAAAATTTGGGTAAAAAAGGATTGTCCTTAAATCGTTCTAAAATCAGTTTTGCATTGAAGTCGGTCGCAATTAAACTGGCTAAACTTGTCTTTCCTGCCCCAATATTACCTTCAATAGCAATGTAATTAAATTTAGAAAAATCATAGTCTTTTATAGGGTTCCGAAGCCATTTAGATAATTTTTTAATTTCAGCATTATCTTCTGTATCTGCCAATAATCGAATCATATTTTTACCCAAAATTGGATGCAAAAACTGAGCATTGACCTCCGCCATAGGCTGTATCACAAAGCGTCTGTTTGCAATCTCTGGATGTGGAAGCACCAAATTTTGAGTATTTTGCACTAAATCGTCCACAAATAAAATATCAATGTCAATGGGGCGAGAAGTGTATCCCTCTGAGTCCTTTCGCTCTCGTCCCAATTTCTTTTCAATATCAAGAGCTATTTTTAAAACCCTTGCTGGTTTCATGTCGGTTTGCACCCAAAGGACACAATTCAAGAAATCGCCGCCCGTAAAACCCATGGCAGGTGTCTCATAAATACTTGAAATTTTGGTGTTAGTTCCTATTTCAACAAAAATAGCCTCTACAGCTTGCTGCAAATAGTCAAAACGGTTGCCTAAATTACTTCCTAAGGATAGATATATATTGTGCAATGGTTTGATAAAATTGTAATTTTAACATTTAAGACGAAATTAAGGAAAAGTCATTTAAAAAGCACCAATTTTAAAGTCCCAAATTCTGAGGTTCATATTTTAGTATTTGAGATATTAAACTTTATAGACCTACCATTTGAAATTGAAGCAACAATTAATAGCTCAGCGCGTATATTTAATCCTAGCGGCACTATTTATATGCTCTTTAGTTGTCTCCAATCTTATTTTTCAAAAGTTTTTCACTTGGGATTTTTTTGGCATCTATACCTTCGAAATTTCAGTAGGTATATTACCTTATCCCATCACTTTTTTGATTACCGATTTAATTAGTGAGGTATATGGTAAGAAAAAAGCAAATCAGGTGGTTTCCGCTGGAATTTTTGCTTCCTTCTTTTCTTTGTTAATAGTCTATATAGCAAATATAGTAACGGCGACCGACTGGAGTCCTGTAAACGACGAGTTGTTCTCTATCGTTTTTGGAGCAACGGTTGTGGCCGTTTTCGCTTCCATGGTGGCATATTTATTGGCGCAGTATATAGACATCCAAATATTTCACTTTTGGAAACGTGTTACCAAAGGAAAACACCTTTGGCTTCGAAATAATTTTTCCACCTTTCTTTCTCAATTTGTAGACACGTTTACCGTTCTATTCTTGCTATGTAGTTTCGGAAAAATAAGCTGGGACCTCTTTAGCGCATTATTGCTTAGCGGATTTCTTTTTAAAATTTTAATCGCTGCCATTGACACCCCATTTTTATATGCAGGTGTATATTTTCTTCGGAAGAAATTTGGATTGAAAGGAACTGAAGAAATTGAATCATTTGAAAATATAGCTAGCCTCCCTTAACCTAACTCTTTGCTATGAAAAAAATACTTAAAATACTGGGTCTCATCTTAGGGATTATCATCCTATTCCTAGTTCTCGCACCCTTACTTTTTAAAGGATCCTTAGAAGACCTCCTGAAAAAGAATATCAACGAGAACCTAAACGCACAAGTAACCTGGGAAGAACTTGACCTCAGCTTGTTCAGTAGTTTTCCGAACGCCGCTGTAGTTGTGAAAAATTTCAGTATAGTAAATAACGCCCCTTTTGCTGGAGACACCCTAGCTAGTGGAGAACGTTTGAAGATTGACATAGGAATTACCCAATTATTTAAAAGCAGTGACGAAGCCATCAAAGTGAATGCGCTACAATTGGATAAAGCACTCATCAATATAAAAGTTGATTCTCTTGGACGCGCCAATTATGATATTGCGATAAACAAAGAGGGTGAGACAGCAATAGATACTTCCGAAGAAAATGATAGTGGGTTCTCTTTCGATCTTAACCACTATGAAATTAACAATTCCCGTATTAATTACCTAGACGAATCCTCTCAAACTTTCTTAGTCTTAACCGACTTTAACCATGAAGGAAATGGCGATTTTTCGTTGGACATTTCAGAATTAAAAACAAAAACAGAAACTGTGGTGAGTTTCCGCATTGGAGATGTAGCCTACTTTAAAGAAAATACCTTATCATTAGATGCTAATTTTCAACTCGATCTCAAAAATCAGAAATACACTTTTCTAGAAAACAAAGCAAAGATTAATGAATTACCCCTCACTTTTGACGGGTTTGACCAAATCAATGAAAACGATAGTGAAATAGACCTCACTTTTAAAACTCCTTCTTCAGATTTCAGAAACTTTCTAGCGGTCATTCCAAAGGCCTATGTAAAAAACTTGGATGGGGTGACTACAACTGGTAATTTTTCGGTAGATGGTATGCTGAAAGGTAAAATAAACGACACTTATATTCCAAAAATGGATATTAAAGTGAATAGCAATAACGCTTCTTTCAAATATCCCGATTTACCCAAAGCTGTTCAAAATATTTCTATCGATGTTCAACTTGTCAATGAGACTGGACTGATAAAGGATACTTACCTCAACATTGGCGGTCTCACTTTCAAAATTGATGATGAAACATTTACAGCAAAGGGAAGCATCCGCAATCTTGTTGAAAATGCCATTATAAACATGACTCTTCAAGGCACTTTGAATTTGGCCAATATAGAACAGGTCCTGCCTTTGGAATTAGATCAGGATCTCACTGGTATTTTTAAAGTGAATGTGACTACCCAATTTGATATGCGTTCTGTAGAAATGGAACAATATCAAAATATAAAAACCACAGGAACAGCTAGCCTTAGTGATTTTACTTACAATGATGGAGCTTTTAAAAATGAAATAAATATCAGCGAAGCCGTAATTAAAATGTCGCCAGGAAATATCACACTTAAGAAATTGAATGCTACGACGGGGCAAACCGATGTTTCTGCCCGAGGTAATATCCAAAATTTAATCCCTTGGGTAATGGCTAAGCAGGATTTGAAAGGACGTTTCAATGTAACTTCAAATACCTTCAATGTAAATGATTTTATGACTACAGAAGAACCTTCATCGGCTGTAAATAAAAATTCTGGCAGTGGAGGCAATAGTTCTCAAGTTTCGGATGAAGGTGTGAAAATCCCCGATTTTCTAGATGCGACACTAGATTTTTCAGCAAAGAAAGTTATTTATGATAATATAGAACTTGAGGACGCAAAAGGAACCGTGAAAATTGCAGATGAGACGGCAACACTTGAAAATGTGACCTCTAAAGCTTTTGGGGGCGGTATAGCTTTCTCAGGCAACGTAAACACCAAAGAAGCTACGCCCACTTTTAATATGAATCTCGATTTACAAAAAATTGATATCGATCAGTCCTTTGGTAAATTATCTCTGTTGAAATATATTGCGCCTATAGCCCAAGCTTTGGATGGCGATATTAACACTACTATCAATTTGGCTGGAAGACTCAATAAAGACCTAACACCCGACTTAAAAACTATTGTAGGAAGTGCAATGGCTCAAATTTTAACCGCGGAAGTAAATACGAAGAATTCACCATTATTATCTAAGTTGGGAGAACAAGTAAAGTTCCTGAATTTAGATAAACTTAGTTTACAAAATATTAGCACCGCATTAGATTTCAATAATGGCAAAATTATAGTAAAACCCTTTGATTTTGAGGTTGAAGGAATAAAAATCACTGCTGGTGGCAGTCACGGTTTGGACAAAAACATCAATTATAATCTAACGATGAATGTCCCGGCAAAATACTTGGGAGGCGAAGTAAATAATCTATTAGCCAGACTAAACCCTCAAGAAGCCAATAATATGACCGTGGCTCTTCCAGTAGCCCTAAAAGGATCCATGAGCAACCCAAAGGTGACTCTAAACACCCAATCTGCGATAAAAGCATTGACTCAAAAACTAATCGAAAAACAAAAAAACGACTTAGAAGAAAAAGGGTTGGATATTCTTAAAGGTCTCATTGGAGGAGATAAAACATCCAAAGAAGGTACAAATAGCGAAAAAAATACGGAAAAGACAGGAATTACTACAGAAGAAGAGACTACAAAAGTGGTCAAGGATATTTTTGGAAGTCTTTTTGGAAAGAAGAAAAAGAAAAAAGATTCTACTGGAAACTAGAAACCTAGCACGAAGGACTTTGTAAGTAATCTATTTCATTGTGGACTAAATCTGCATGACGATTTTATATCTATTCATGGGTTTTATTACAGCTGTTATTGCTGCAGCTCCACCTGGCGCCGCCAATCTTG
>JAESTG010000324.1 GCA_016763715.1 Flavobacteriaceae bacterium | reverse complement strand
GGTTATAGGTAATGTTAAGAAAGGCTATCCCCTCAAGGGCTCTTTGCTCGGTTATGGCGTTGGGATGTACATTACCAAATTGATCGTCAATTCGCCAGTAATAAATATTCAATACCACAGGATCCATGGCATCCAACACCGCTTGATCTGTAGACCCAGAATATACAATGGGAGGGTCTGTATCGAAGTCGTCCTCAGTAGCACATATAAAGTCTTCTTGAGCAAACATTGGTAAAGAATTTCCAATAAACAATAAAAAAAAGGAGAAGAACCATTTGTATTCCTCTCCCCAGAAGAATAACAGTTTTCATAATCAAATTTTTAAATTAGTATTCTTAAAGATAGTGCTAATTCGCTGAAAATCAAATCTGCTTTCAAAATTAGAATAAAAATATCGCCACCTATCTCATTTGTTTTCTAAACGACTTTGAAGCTGCCAAAGAAAAATTAACCGAAGCACAACCTTTTCTGAAACAAATTAAGGGAAATGTATACCAATCCTATAAGAAACGGTAAGAATTCTTCGAAAGATGAAATACAGTTAAATTTTTAGTAACTTTCATTGCTTTAGTTAACCACCTAATGAAATTAAAAAAATATTAAACACTAACACAAACTATGGGATTTTTTGATAAAATAAAAGAGAAACTAAGTCATGAATTTATTGACATTATTGAATGGCTTGACTATACAGACGACACCATCTGTCATCGTTTTGAACGTTACCAAAATGAAATTAAGAACAACGCCAAACTCATTGTTCGTGAAGGACAAATGGCGGTTTTCATTAACGAAGGTCAATTGGCTGACGTTTTCGAACCAGGCTCCTATACTTTAAGCACCCAAAACCTTCCTATTCTAACTACCTTAAAAGGTTGGAAATATGGTTTTGACAGCCCTTTTAAAGCTGAAGTATACTTTGTAAATACACACCTTTTTACTGATGAAAAGTGGGGAACTAAAAACCCAATTACCTTAAATGATGAACGCTTCGGATTAGTGGAAATTCGAGCTTTTGGATCCTATGCTTTTAAAGTAAGTGACCCAGGTAAGTTTCTCGTTGAGATTGTTGGTACCGACAATAATTTTACCAATTTTGAGATTAATGAACACCTTAAGAGCCTTATTGCCACACGTTTTACCGATACTGTTGGAGAAGCCAATCTCCCTATCGAATTGTACGCAGCAAATACTTCTGAATTGAGTGAAACCTGTCAAGAAGTAATGCAACCCGAATTTCAAAGTATCGGAATTTCATTGGAAAAATTCTATATCGAAAACGTATCCATGCCAGAAGATCTCAAAAAAGAAATCTTTGAGTATAGTCGTATCGATAAATTGGATCTTGACAAACTCACCAAATTTAAAATGGCAAAAGCTATTGAAGCCGCTGCTTTAAATGAAGGAGGTACTGCTGGTGCTGGAATGGGAATGGGAATGGGTTTTGTTTTGGCGCAACAAATGGGTGGCATGATGAGCCCTCAAATGGGAGGTCAGCAACAAATGCCTCTACAACAGCAAGCAACAATGCCTCCACCAATGCCTCAAACAATACAATATTTTTATGCTGCCAATGGTCAACAAGTGGGGCCTGTTGGGTTTGAACAATTAAGTGCTCTTTTCGCCAATAGAACCATTAACAAAGACTCCTTAGTTTGGAAAAAAGGAATGTCCAATTGGACTGCTGTTAAAGATGTGGAAGAGTTAAAAGCGTTTTTAGGTGGAAGTACACCACCACCACTCCCTGCATCATAAAACTAATTGGAGGGGTTGCAAATTCACTTTAAACAACCCCTCCAATTTTACCTATTACTTTTAAATAATTACCAACAAAAGGGGTTGGTTTAATTTGGCTGAAAAAATAATCAGACATACAGACCCCAGTTCAAAAGTTCAAATGCAACCCACGCCAAAGCAAAAATCCGAACTCAAAAAGTCCTGCATTAATTGCGGTGCTGAATTGAAATATGCCCCAGGCACTACCGAGCTTAAATGTGATTATTGTGGTCATACGCAAGGTATTCTGCCTTCTGAAAATGGGTTTGAAGAGCTAGAGTTACAAAGCTATATGGACGCCTTGGGAAGTCAATCCCATAGTGAGGCTATCACCATTCTTAATTGTAAAAATTGTGGCGCCAATCAGCATATTGAAGAAAATTACAAATCACTGCATTGTGTTTACTGTAATTCACCCCTAATTATTGAAGATACCCAAACGGAAGAATGGATTTTACCAGGAGCTGTTTTACCCTTTCAAATAGATCAAAAAAAGGCACATCTTATTTTCAAAAATTGGGTGCGTAAACTTTGGTGGGCACCCAATAAATTACAGAAAGCAACTTTAGACCCACAAAACACTAAAGGACTATATATTCCGTATTGGACGTTTGATGCGCAACTATTTGCAAAATATACAGGCCAAAGAGGAACTTATTATTATGTTTCTGTTCCTTATACTACAACGGTGAACGGAAAGTCTGTAACAAGAACACGGCAGGAAAGACGTACTCGATGGACACCAACTAGTGGAACTATTTCAGGCTTCGTAGATGATACCTTGGTAAAAGCATCGTTGCAAAAAGCTGGAATCATACCCACGAAAATTGCTCATTGGAACTTAAAAGAATTACAGCCTTTTGATAGTAGTTATTTGTCGGGTTTTGTAACTGAAAAATATACCATTCCGTTAAAAGATGGACATTTAGCGGCCAATAAAGAAGCGGAAAATATTGCCAATAGATGGGCGCGTCGTGATATTGGTGGCGATACACAGCGTGTAAGCTCTATTGACATGAAGTTATCCGATGAAACTTTCAAACATATTTTACTCCCTGTTTTTGTAAGTGCTTATACCTTTAAAGCGAAACGCTATAATTTCTTTGTCAATGGACAATCTGGTGCATTAGCAGGAAAACGACCCTATTCGTTCTGGAAAATCTTCCTTTTTGTACTTACCATTATTGTTGTTATTGTGGGTATTATATTTATACTTGACAGTCAAAACTAAGCATGAGAACTCTAGTTATTGGTGATATTCATAGTGGTTTAAAAGCCCTTCAACAAGTATTACTGAAAGTACAACCAACAACCAACGATCTTTTTATTTTTTTAGGTGATTATGTAGATGGCTGGAGTGAGGCCGTTGAAACTGTTTCGTTTTTGATTCATTTTTCTGAAACCCATGACTGTATATTTATTCGTGGGAATCACGACTACTTAACGTATCGATACTTAAAACACGACGATAATAACCCTATGTGGGAAGCTCATGGAGGTTTGTCCACCAAATTAAGCTACACATCCCTTTCTTCCGAAGAAAAAGAAAAACACCTCCAGTTTTATGAAAACTTAACCAACTATCATATTGATGACCAAAATCGACTATTTGTGCATGCAGGGTTTACCAATTTAAAAGGCCCAGAGTATGAGTTTTTTAAAAATTTAGTTTTTTGGGACCGGACTCTTTGGGAAGTGGCAAAATCATTGAATTATTCCATTCCTAAAGACAATTTCCGTTATCCAGAACGTTTGAAACTTTTCTCAGAAATTTATATCGGTCACACGGCACTCACAAAAATAGGCGCCACCATACCCGTAAATTATGCCAACCTTTGGAATATTGATACGGGAGCTGCTTTTACTGGCCCACTTACCATTTTAGACGTAGACACAAAGAAGTTTTGGCAAAGTGATCCTGTCCAACAGTTATACCCTAATGAAAAGGGTCGCAACTAATAGGGGGTGAGCTTCACTTCTTGCCTGCTTTAAATATTCCTAAGCAAGGTGAGCCATTATATAAGGTTATAATCTACTAGGCTTTTATAAATCAGGATGAATGTTTAACTTACACGACCTGATATCCTTTGTTGTTGTCATACAAACTTCTAATTTTAAAACCACAAAACTATTCTAAGCATATAAAGCCATCTCCGAACGAAATAAATTTAAATGAGAAACCAAAAGTTAAATATTTTTGTGGTATTCTTTTTGGTTTATTCATTTAGTCCAGCACAATCTTTTCATGGATTTGGCTCCAGTATATACGGAGGGGTACATAATGTTGTTTATAACCCTGCTTTAATTGTTTCGCTACCAAACAAAATAGACATCAACGTTTTTTCGGCTTATTCGATTATAGGTAGTGACTACTCCTTTGTTAATTTTGGGGATGGTATTGGCTTTCGGGAAGGGTTTCAATTTGGAAATGACAAGAACTTTCCAAAAAACGACAACAACTTCTATAGAAATGTTGATGTACTAGGGCCAGCTGTTATGCTTCGGATTAATGAAAATAGTGCTTTCGGCATTCATTCAAGAATTCGAGGAATCTTCAACATAAATAACTTAAACGGAAGACTACTGGAGAATGCGGATGATGGATTTGATGAAGGTGAAGACTTTACTACGAGTTCAAAGGACTTTTCAGGCACAATTCATGCATGGGGAGAGGTTGGTCTTTCTTATGGATTCCAAGTACACAAACTTAATTACTCATTGGCATTTGGTGTAACGGTAAAATACCTTCAAGGGGCAGGAAGCCTCTTTACTTCCTCACCAAGTATAGAAACTGATTATAGAGTAGAAAACAATATATTAACAACCAGTGGTGAATTACTTTTTGGTTTTACTCCTAGTTTTGAAAGTAATAAAATTAATTTCAATTCACTTACAGGAGGGTTTGGATTTGATATTGGACTTGTCTTCGAGTCTAAATACATAGACTTTCTTAGGGGTAAAACATTGCGTTTGGGAGTTTCCATAAACGATTTTGGGAGTATTAAGTATAAAAATACAACCACCACTGTCTACGACGTCAATAAAGCCGTATTTGCTGACATTTATGAAGAGGATGATTTCCAAAAAATATTGAATCAAGCCTATGATGGTAAAACGGAAGTGGTGAATCAAAAAATCAACCTCCCCACCACGACACATCTTTTTGCAGACATTGGTGTCACTAAGGAGTTATTTATTGGTTTTGAGTCTTCCATATCACTAGTAGGGAAGAAAAGAGCAAAATCGAATAGAATTTACAACTACTTCACCTTAAACCCTAGATTAGAGAAAAAATGGATAAGTGTATATAGCCCGATAACATTGCAACAGCACACTGGCCTCTCTTGGGGCATGGGGCTTCGTGTTGGAATTGTAGTTTTAGGTTCCGAATCGTTCTTAAGCAATGTTATATTCTCGACTAAAACAAATGACATCTACGTTGGGATAAGAGTTCCCATATATAAATAGGTTATTTCCAAAAAAAAACCCACCTCTTATCGAAGTGGATTTTTATAAAATTATTTGTTTTAATTCCTTCCGAAACTCTACAAATCGAATTTAATTCCTTGCGCCAATGGCAGCTCGGTTGTATAATTGATAGTATTGGTTTGACGTCGCATATAAACTTTCCACGCATCACTTCCAGACTCACGTCCACCACCCGTTTCTTTTTCACCTCCAAAGGCACCACCAATTTCAGCTCCTGAAGTTCCAATATTTACGTTGGCTATACCACAGTCACTTCCAGCAACCGACAAGAAATGTTCAGCTTCACGTAAGTTATTCGTCATAATGGCCGAAGACAACCCTTGGGCAACACCATTCTGGATATCTAACGCATCTTCTACATTTCCACTGTACTTTAATAAATACAATACTGGTGCAAAAGTTTCGTGTTGTACAGATTCAAAGCTATTTTTTGCTTCTGCAATAGCTGGTTTTACATAGCAACCACTTTCGTAACCTTCGCCTTCTAAAACACCACCTTCTACAACAATAGTTCCGCCTTCAGCGACAACTTTTTCTAATGCTTTGTTGTAATTAGCGACAGCATCTTTATCGATTAACGGACCAACATGGTTATTTTCATCCAATGGGTTTCCAATACGAAGCTGCCCATAGGCAGTAACTACTGCTTCCTTTACTTTATCATATATACTATCGTGAATAATCAAGCGACGTGTTGATGTACAGCGCTGCCCCGCTGTTCCAACAGCACCGAATACAGCACCAATTACCGTCATTTTGACATCAGCATCTGGTGTTACAATGATCGCATTGTTTCCACCCAACTCTAATAATGATCTCCCCAAACGTTCTCCAACTGTTCTACCTACAATCTTACCCATACGTGTAGATCCCGTGGCAGAAATTAAAGGAATTCGTTTGTCGGTAGTCATGTATTCACCTACGGTATAATCGCCATTTATCAAATTACAAATCCCTTCTGGAAGGTCGTTGTCTGCAAATACTTTTGCAGCTATATTTTGACAAGCAATACCGCACATAGGTGCTTTTTCCGAAGGTTTCCAAACACAAACATCACCACAAATCCATGCCAAGGCAGTATTCCAAGCCCAAACAGCAACTGGGAAATTAAATGCAGAGATAATTCCAACGACACCCAATGGATGGTATT
>JAESTG010000323.1 GCA_016763715.1 Flavobacteriaceae bacterium | reverse complement strand
TCAAAAAGCTTTTGGGGATCAACAGAGGGAAATATGCATTAACATGGCCTGTTTCTTTGAACCTGCGATCCAAATCTGCTTTGATTGCTTCCCAAATAGCAAACCCATATGGTTTGATTACCATACATCCACGAACACCTGAGTTTTCAGCTAAATCTGCCTGAATAACCAGTTCGTTATACCATTTTGAATAATCCTCACTTCGAGTTGTTAAATTCTTTGCCATAGCGATATTTTTGGCACAAAAGTTGTGACTATGTTAAATATTATTAGTTCTCGGCAAAACTAGTTATTTTTATGATGTCCAACAATTTTAAACACTGTGATATGCATACCAAAATACACTCCTCTAGAAAATTATTTCCTTTAACGCTTTTCGGCTTGTCCTTCTTTTTGTTAGCAAGCTGTAGTTCATACCGAAGCACACCCAGTAATGACGGCATTTATAGCAACGGCACTACTGAGGTAACTACTACGGAAGAAACTGAAACCTCAGATAAGAATAATTATTACAAACAATACTTCAAAACAAAAAATCAATCTATTCAGAATATTCCTGAAGATAATTTGATTTTCACAGATATTGAATCTTATACTACTACCGAATATACCGATGATGAAGGAAATATTATCATAATAGCAGCACCAGAAAGCGAAGAAAGTTATCCTGGATGGGGAAACAACACTAGTGATATTACTATAAATATTTATGGAGGTGGAGGCTATTACGGATATTATGGCGGCGGCTGGTACAATCCGTGGGGCTATGCAGGATATTACAGACCATATTGGGGATGGGGACGTTCTTATTGGGGATGGGGTCATGGATACGGCTGGGGATATGGAGGATACTACAACCCTTGGTACTGCGCATATAATGGAGGATACTACGGAGGATATAACCGACCTTACTACGGAAACGCATACGCATCTAATTATAATAGAGGCAGAAGAAATACTGGTTACACAGCGGGACGATCTCGTTACAGCCGAAATAGATCAAGTGCATCCAACAGAAGTAGATATTCAAGATCCGAGATTGGCCGTAGATCAAGTAGAGCTAGAACTACTAGCCGAAATAGCAGCGTAAGAAGCAGAGGCTCCGTTCGAAACACAAGACCAAATAGTCGTGTAAATCGAAATACAAGGCCTTCGGTTCGTAATTCAAGACCTAGTAGTTCTGTAAATAGATCTTCTCGCCCAAGTAGCTCCGTAAATAGATCGTCAAGACCTAGCAGCTCAGTGAATAGATCTTCTCGTCCAAGCAGTTCTGCTAATCGAGGCTCCCGTGGAGGAAGTTCCAGAAGTTCTGGAGCCCGAAGAGGAGGAGGACGTGGACGCGGATAAATATAATTCATTCACAAAACCATTTCAACGACAACAAAATCATCATTTTTTATGCTAATATGAGATGATGATTTTTTATGCGAAATACACATCAACAAAGCTATATCGTTGACTAAAATCCATTCAGAAAAATTTAAAAAAATGAAAAAGACCATACTACTTGCAATTAGTTTTGCTTTTGCTTCTACACTAATAGCACAAAACCTAACCGACGGCCTTAGATACGCAAGTGATTTCACTACGGGCTCCGCTCGATTTAATGGAATGAGCAGGGCTTTTGGAGCCTTAGGTGGAGATATATCGGCAATTGGCACAAACCCCGCTGGTAGTGCTATTTTCTTACATAATAGTGCTGCTTTCACGGTTTCAGTCAGTGGTACTGATAATAACGCGCTTTACTTTAACAATAGCACCTCTAGTTCTGAAAATGATCTCAATATTAATCAGGCAGGTGGTGTATTTATATTTGACAATGCACGTGAAGATTCTAAATGGAGGAAATTTACCCTAGCCGTTAATTACAACCAGACTAACTCTCATGATAATGATTTATTCATTAGCGGTATGGGAAATACTTCCATAGCCAATTTCTTTACAGAACAAGCCCAAGGAATTTCACTAGATATTTTGGAGCTACGTGCTGGAGAGGGCATATCTGATGTATATTCTTTTTTAGGACGAACTCGTGGGACTGCCGCACAAAATGCATTTATAGGCTTTCAAGGCTTTATCTTTGATCCTGTAAATGACGACCCAAGTAATACCCAATATACCTCTAATGTTGGAGCAGGTAGTTTCAATCAAAATTACATCCAACTAAGCCAAGGTCAAAACGAAAAATACACTTTTAATCTTGCCGCACAGTACGGAGACAACCTTTTCTTCGGAATTAACATCAACTCTCATATTGTTGATTATGAGGAAAGTACTTTAATATTAGAAAGCAATTCGAACTTAGGCGGTAATATAGATCGGATTCGGTTTGAAAATAACCTTTCGGTTATTGGAGCTGGTTTTTCAGCACAACCTGGATCTATTATTAAGCTGAATGATTTTAGACTCGGCCTTACCTATGATACGCCAACTTGGTTTGTCATTTCTGAAGAAACTTCACAATATCTTGAAACTCGACGCACAGTAGACAACCAAAGTATCACTGAAGTTGTGAATCCAAACACTATCAATGTTTTTGAAGACTATAATTTACGCACCCCAGGTAAATTTACTGGTAGTGCTGCCTACATTTTTGGCAAAGACGGTTTACTAAGTTTTGATTACTCATATAAGGATTTTTCGAATATAGAGTTCGGCTCCTCAAACGACTCGTCCTTTGCGGTCCAAAACCAAATAATAAATAATACACTAAAAGGTGTTTCCTCTTATAAAGTAGGTGGCGAATATCGCATCAGCAAATTAAGTATACGTGGAGGATTAAGTTACGAAGAGAGCCCTTATCAAGATGATAGTATTCTTGGAGATCGTCAAGGGTTTTCACTCGGTTTGGGGTATAATTTGGGCAATTACTCTTTTGACCTTGCGTATTCGAGGGCAGAACAAAGTCGTAATCAACAATTATATAATGTTGGTCTTACCGACACGGCTTCCATTGATGCTGTCTATAATAACTTTCTTTTTACTTTCGGATTAAACTTGTAGTATTTTGTTATTCTGAAGTATAGATAGAAGTTTGTTTATATCATAAAAAAACTCCTTCCACAATGGAAGGAGTTTTCTATTCTATAGTTTATTGGTACCTCTTAACGTTTTAGGGTAAAGTGCCCTCTAAACTCTTTTTGGGTATCGTTTTCTTTGTATTCCACTCTAAACCAGTAATCACTAGATGGAAGTGGGTTGCCAATATAAGTGCCATCCCATCCTATTCCTAGTGGGCTAATCTGCTTGAGCAACTTACCAAACTTGTCAAATATATAAATTTTTGCCGAAGGGTCACCATTTGCGATGCCAATGATATTCCAAGTGTCATGAAACCCATCTTGATTAGGAGTCATAAAGCGTGGGTAATCAATCACTCCCAACTCTATGGTAACACTCCCACATCCATTTGCATCCGTAATAGTCACTGTATGACTCCCTGGCTCAACTCCTGTAAATGTACCACTATCCTGAAAAGCACCATCATCCAATTGGAAAATATAAGTACCCTCTCCTGTGGCTGTAGCCTCAATAGTGTGGGAACTAGCAAAAGCTCCTGTCACCTGTACATCATAAGTCTCTGGGGGTGAAGACACAATAACAGTAGTGGTAAAGGTAGCCTCACATCCTCTCTCTAAGTCTGTAACGGTAACCGTATATTCTCCTCCTTGTAAAGCAACTATAGAAGGACCTATCTCATTGGGGAGAATCTCACCATTAAAGGTCCATAAAAAAGTATATAAACTAGGATCCAAGCCTGTATCAATCAAGGGGGGGGACAACTCCCCTTCTTCCTGGGGAATAGGATTGCCACTACTATCTACACACAAACGATACTCCTCTTCCAATACAGAATTAGGCAATTGATCCACATTCAAGGTCAATGAGGTAACTGCAAAACAAGAATCCTCATCAAATGGGTCTACGATATTGGTCACTCTCACATAAATAATCTGTGGGTTGATGATATTAATATAGATATTACCAACAGCATCTGTACCTGCCTCTGCTGATTCAACAGTCTCATGGAAACTCAACTCAAAAAAGAGAGGGTTCTGACCATTCAAAATCTCTAAAACCAAGGCATCAGCCTGAGCATCTAAATCTGTTGGATTCAATGGGTCACTAATCAATGTAAACTGACCAATACCATCACTCTCTTCATAATTATCACATATCGTATAAGGATCCAATGGTGGGGTAGCATTAGCACCCTCCTTGACATCCAACACAAAACTTAAATTGTTAACGCCCTCTATATAATAGATATAACAGTGCGTCTCTTTGTTCTCAATACCAACATAAATTGTTCGCTCATTGGTATTGTATGGATAAGGTGTGCCTGAAGAAATAGCCATGCTAATATTCATCATCTCGGCATCTTCGAGATCTTCAAAGTAGTATACCTTAAAATCATCTCCCGATTGACCATTTAATGCCTCTAGGTCTTTATCTTTCAATATAATGGTCTCTATACCTACAAAGGGGTCCTGACATGCAATCTCATCGCTGATCTCAGCACCATCATCTGGAAGAGGGTCCACTATTAAAACTAAAGCAACAACATCATAACAGCCTCGTTCGGCTGGAGGAACCATATTGGTCACTCTAGCATAAATAGTCTGTTCATTAGGAACATCATTGGTATAAAGGGTAGGTAATTCTGTGCCTAACGCACCTGCTATAGCTGCAGCCATACTATCATAATACAATATCCCAACATCAGGCTGGCCGCCGATAATCTCAACATCCTTTGTACTTAAATCAAACTCAACCCGACCATCTCTGTTCTCAACATCATCACAAAGATGATAATCTAAAGGAACTATAGCCAACGGGTTGGGAAGTACCCGTAAGATAACATTGGTTTCCACACTACACTCTGGAGACAGTTTTGAATAAACCGTTACAAAAATATCCTGTGGATTAGTCTCATTCTGATAAGCCGTTGGATCTAATATAGGCACATCATTAGTCTGATCATCTGCCGTGGCATAATAAATAACTGACAAACTAGGATCCATCAAAGTAATATCATCGTTGTTCTGAGTCAAATCGAAAATAGAAAAGGTATCCGTAGAACTACCACTCTGCTCATCATCACACAACAGCATCTCAAATGGACCAACACCTATCAAAGGCAAAGCGTCCACTCGAAGAGCAAACTCTGTCACTCGAGCACAACCTGTATCAGTACGCTCTAAACGAACCCATAAAGGTTGATCAGGAGTTTGTATGTTCACATAATCCGTGGGATCTGGAATGGCATTGATACCATCGTTGGCATCCAACTCAGTCTCATAATAGCTAATAGGTTCGAACTCACTTTGGGTTTGACCAGCATAAACAGCAAGATTATTCACCGTAAGGTCAAAACTCACAAAACCATCATTATCATCATCACACATCCGTAAGGGGTCGATAAAAGTACTATCAGGACCTAATGGCATCTCCTCTACCCTAAGCTCTAAAGAAACAACTGTATGACATTGTAAAGCTCCTAACACATTACGTGTCACTCTAGCGTAAATCGTCTGTACAAAAGGATCAATATTCGTATATGGACTCTGCAAAGCTGTATTAGGGTTACCAATACCTGCAGCTACCTCTGTTTCATAGTAAGAGACAACAACATCTGTCTCTCCATTGGAAATCTCTGTGTTTTTAGTCGTTAAATCAAAAAAGCTATAAATACCATCGCCATTATCATCACAAGCAACTAAAGGTGTCGCAACTATCGCGTTGGGATTGGGATCTACATTAATAAAGAAACTAACCATCGCAGGACAACCCTCTAAATTATAACCAGACACAAAAATCTCTTGCTGAGGACTAATGATATTCTGATAGGTTTCTGGGTTCATAATCGAAATATCTAAAACCTGATCTCCAGCATCTTTATAATAACGAACATCGATATCAAAATCTCCTTGTTGAATTAATTCTGTATTGAGTGTTAAATCAAAAGTTGATAGTCCATCGGTAGAAGTACTACCATCGACCTCGTCGTCACATAAGAAAAGATCATTAGGCGCTCCCAGTAAAGGAAAAGTCCCAACTGCTAGTTGAAAAGTACTAATACGAACACAACCAGTAACTGTGCTCTCCAAACGAACCCAGATTATCTGACCGCCACTTACAAATGCATTGGCAGGGTTAATCTCATTGACAGGGACTCCTACATCCAACTCACTGGTATAATATGTTATTGGTAAAAAATCAGCCATGTCTTGAACACCGATTACTGGAAGATCATTCTGGGTCAAATCAAAAATAGCCTGACCATTTCCATTAGCATCACAAGAAACCATCGGATTGATAAAATTACTATCTGGCATATCTGGCAAGGCAATTACCTTTAACTCTAATTCTACAATCGTATAACAAGGCAAAATAGCAGGAGGAACAACCCTGGTCACTCGAGCATAAACTATCTGACTAAATGGAGTCGTATTGGTATACAAGCCCATAATCTCGGTGCCAGGAAATCCAGCCTTGGCTATCGCTAAATCTTCATAATACAATACCGTAACATCAACCTCTGCTCCTGAAATCTCAACATCTCTTAACGTTAAATCAAAGCCGCCAACAAGTCCATCATCATTATCATCACATAATTCTAAAGGATCTGGAGCAAAATTGGGAACAGGGTTGGGAAGCACCGTAAGGGTAAGGGTAATAACTATGCTACAATCAAACTCACTGGTAATACGGCCTATTACAGTCTCAGGGGTAACCGTATTTGAATAAGCCGTTGGATCTGGAATTGGAATATCTGCAAGCTCATCTCCAACAGTAGCATACCACGTAACCGTTAAATTAGGATCTGACCCTGTAACAACATCATCCTGAATCGTTAAATCAAAAATAGAAGTCTCATCTACAGTACTACCACTAGCCTCATCATCGCACAAAAACATCTCGAAAGGACCCAAATATGGTGGCAATGGATCTACAATCAATGTCAATGGAACAATATCATAACAACCACTAGACCCATTCGGATTAGGGGGAGTAGTACTGGTAGTATTTCCAACCAATAATATATATATTACCTGAGGATTATTCGTATTTAAAAAATTCGTGGGATTCAATATAGACTGTGAAAAATCTGGAGCAGTTAAAGCCAAATCACCAGCAATAACAGCATCACTCTCCAATACATAATAATAAAAATCATATTCCGAAGCACTTAAACCACCTAAAACTTCTGGCTCAACTACAGTCAAATCGAAAAAAGTGAAACCATCTGCAACAGCATCATCACACAAACGTAACGGCTCAGCCGGGGTCGTAGCCGCAGGAATATCACGTACCTCTAAAGATAACTCGACAGTCTCATAACAGCTATTTATAATACTCTCAACACGTGCCCATACACTATCATTATAAATGTCATCGTTAGGATACAATCCAACTAGAGGTAAAATACCATTCTCTGCATCCAAGAAAGTACTATGATAGGTCACAGTAAGGTTTGGATCGCCACCCGTAATATCTAAATCGGCCAATGTTAAATCAAATTCACTAAAACCATCAAAATCACAATGAACCAAAGGATTAGGCATCATATTAATTGTAAATGGCAAATCAAATTCAACAAAGATTACCCCTTCACTTTCACAAACTCCTGCAAAGTCTACAATCAATTTATAATTACCAGTCGTTGAAACTGTCAATGTAGGTCCTAATTCAGCAGGTATAAAAGGAAGCCAAATTCCAGAACCAATTGGACTTTCAAACTGCCACTCATAAGTAGTTCCAGGAGGAACAGTTAGACCAGGTGTGATTTCAAAAGGTTTCCCTTCACATCTTGCGGTACCATTGGCAACGGTAAGATCTATACCCAAATCTACACTCCCAATATCAAAAGATCCTGCTCTAAAAAAAACAGCAGAGTCAAAACTAGAATCTCCTCTATCAGCAATTACCATTTTCAATTCGTAAGTAGCACCTGGTATCAAGGTTGCTTGCGCAGTCAAAGAAGTTGTAAACCCATCAAACT
>JAESTG010000322.1 GCA_016763715.1 Flavobacteriaceae bacterium | reverse complement strand
TAATAATGGCAACGTCACCATGTCTGCTGGAAATTTAATTTCTAGTGGTCAAAGACGCACGGTTCGCATTATAGGTGAAATTGAAGACCCGAAAGAGTTAGAGGGTTTCGTAGTAAAATCTGAGAACAACAGCCCCATTTACTTAAAAGATATTGCTACAGTCTCGTTCAAAGAAAAAGAGCGAACCACATATGCTCGGGAGTTTGGTGAGCGTGTTGTTATGTTGGATGTGAAAAAACGTTCGGGTGAGAACATGGTAGCAGCTGCAGAGAAAGTACAAAAGATTATTGAGCATGCGAAAAACAACATATTTCCTAGCAACCTCAATGTTACTGTCGCTAACGATCAGTCATCCAAAACTGTTGGGCAAGTGGATGATCTTGTAAACAACATCATCTTTGGTATCATCCTCGTAGTTGGTGTGTTGATGTTCTTCTTAGGATTTAAGAATGCTCTATTTGTTGGATTTGCCATCCCTATGTCTATGTTTATGTCTCTCATGATATTAAATATGTTTGGATACACCATGAACACTATGATTCTTTTTGGATTGATTATGGGGTTAGGGATGCTAGTAGACAATGGTATTGTGGTAGTAGAGAATGCGTATCGCCTCATGGATGAAGAAGGAATGACGCGCATTGAAGCAGCGAAAAAAGGAATTGGTGAAATCGCTTTTCCAATTATCATTTCAACCCTCACCACTGTTGCTGCTTTTATTCCTCTAGGGTTATGGCCTGGAGTTATGGGACAATTCATGATTTATTTTCCGATAACTCTTTCGGTCGTACTAGGCTCATCACTCTTTGTTGCAATCTTCTTTAACTCGGTTATGGTTTCTCAGTTTATGAGCGTAGAGGATAAAGCAATGCCCATAAAAAAAATAATTATAATTACCTCCATTGTAGGGCTCACTGGAGTTTTAATTCTTCTTTTTGGAGGTGCTTATAAGGCTATAGGAACCATCATGGTGTTTACGGCTATTATGCTTTGGGTGTATCGTTTCGGATTGCGAAAAATAGCCAACTACTTTCAAACTAAAATTATCACTCAATGGGAGCGATTCTATGAAAAAGCATTACGTGGTGCTCTAAAAGGCTGGAGACCTTATGTAATAAGTTTGGGTACATTCCTATTACTATTTATTGCCATTGGCGGTTTTGGAGCATCTATTGCAAGCCAACGAACCAAAGTTGAGTTCTTTCCAGACAATGACCCAAACCAGATTATTGTCTACATAGAATATCCGCAAGGAACCGATATTGAAAAAACCAACGCCATCACTAAAGACATTGAAGGACGTGTTAATGACATTCTAAACTCGAAAGAGAATGTTGACGACGGATACAATTTTCTTGTTGAAAGTGCCGTCTCTCAAGTAGGTGAAGGTGCTGGGAACCCACAAACAGATAGTGGGTCAAGTGCTGAAATGCCCCATCGAGGCAAAATCACAGCTTCCATGAGAGAGTATAAGTACCGAAGAGGTGCCGAAAGTAAGGATCTTCAGAAAAAAGTACAAGAAGCACTGAAAGGCATTTATCCTGGTGTCGCTATCAGCGTAGAAAAAGATGCTGTTGGACCTCCAGTAGGTTATCCTATCAATATTGAATTGCGAGGTCAAGACTACACTACTTTAATTGCCACTGCAGAAAAGATGCGAGATTTTCTAAATACCAAAAATATACCTGGTATTGATGAATTAAAAATAGATGTAAACAAATCCAAACCATCTATTCAAGTACAAGTTGACAGAAAGAAAGCTGGTGAACTTGGTGTTAGCGCTGGACAAGTAGGACAACAACTTCGAAATTCCATTTTTGGATCGAAGGCTGGTGTCTATAAAAAAGATGGTGATGATTATGATATTTATGTGCGTTTTAAGGAAGCAGATCGCTATAACACAAGTGCCATTTTTAATCAAAATATCATTTTTAGAGATCAAGCTTCAGGAAAATTACTTGAAATACCCGTTTCGGCGGTGATCAAACAAAAAAATAATTCTGGTTATAGTTCTATCAAACATAATTCACTAAAACGGGTTGTAACTGTATATTCTGCTTTAGCTCCTGGCTTTACAGATGCAGGTGCCATTGTTGCCAAAGTACAAACAGAAATGAACAGCTTTACTGACAAACCCACTTCAGTAAGTATTGATTATACAGGTCAGATTGAAGAACAAGAAAAGCAAATGATATTTTTAATAGGTGCATTTTTCACTGGATTAGGTTTAATCTTCTTCATCTTAATCTTTCAATTCAACTCAGTTTCAAAACCGGGTATTATTATGCTTGCCATTTTCTTGAGTTTAATTGGTGTATTTGGAGGTCTTATGATTACAGGTGCTCCCTTTGTAATTATGATGACAATGATGGGAATTATCTCATTGGCTGGAATTGTGGTTAATAATGGGGTGGTCTTACTAGACTACATACAGCTTCTAATAGACAGGGAAAAGCTGAAAATAGGGTTAGGCAAAGACGACTATCTTGATATAGAAAGTACAATAGAGTGTGTTGTGAGAGCTGGAAAAGCACGCCTGCGGCCAGTATTATTAACTGCCATCACAACAATTCTTGGGTTGATTCCACTTGCAACGGGATTGAACATTAACTTCTATACGCTTATTAGTGAGTTTGACGCCAACTTATATTTTGGAGGAGATAACGTTATTTTCTGGGGACCACTAGCATGGACGGTAATCTACGGGCTATTTATAGCTACTTTCCTTACATTGGTCATTGTTCCAATTTTATTTTTATTGGTGGCGAAACTGAAAATATGGTGGCGATCTCGTAAATCTGTTTCCGAAGAAATTCCAACAACGGTAAATTCTGAACTTTCAGAGTAAATAAAAAAAACCCTTCCAGCAAAACTGAAAGGGTTTTTAATTTTATAATAAAATATAATTTATTGGTTTTCCGTAAGCGGTATTGGGAAGTTTTCCCAAACATCGTCTGGATTACCATCAGAATCTACACGGTCAATTGGCAAGTCACCTAATTTACCATATCTTCTCATATCGATCCATCGATGCCCTTCAGCAAATAAAGAATATCTTCTTTGATTTAACATTTCATTTACTAAAGACGCTGTATCTGTAGCACCTGTATAGGCTCCTAACCCTGCCGTTGCTCTAATAATATTAAGAGCATTTACAGCTTCGGCTGGATTCAAAGTAATATTTGCTTCAGCATAAAGAAGTATTAATTCTTCATTACGAATCAACGGGATTACATCCTCATTTGATTGATATCTAAAAACAATATAGTCTCCCGTAAGATCTGCGAGTGTAATAGACTCCGACAACTGAAGTACTTTACTAAGTCTTGAATCACCAGACTCTGCATCAGCTATAAAAGTAGGATGCGCAATTCTTGCTTGAGCTTCAGAGGATCCTCCCTCAGAAATAAACAAAGGATTAGGAAGACCCGTTTGGTCTTCAGACCATGTGTAATAGACTCCTTCAAACAAACCACCAGCTAAACTGAAAAACGAATCTCCTAATGCAGATAGTGTTCCAGCAGCATCACCTTGATAGGCAGACACACGGGCAGCAAGTGCTCTATTCACCAGAGCAAAAGTGCTAGGTGTATTAAACGAGTCAAATCCAGCAGACAGAGAAAAAGGGAAGTTGGCACCATTGCTTAAATCCGTTGCTGCGTCATTCAGCATATTTCTAATAGCAGTTAAAGCCGCTTCCTTGGAAACGAATGGTCCTAGATTGTTCTCATCTGCTACGTCAACACGAATACCGTTAACATCGGTTAAGTTCAAGTTTAATAACAACTCATAAGCAATAAAGGTTTTCAATAACCCTTTTGTTGCCGTTACTTCACCTACAGAAAATTGTGCAGAAAGATCTTGACCATCCAAAAACTCAAGAATCAAATTAGCATTTTTCACCGTTCTATAGCGACCTGCCCAAGGGCCAGTAATATAAAACGTATTATTATCTAAAACAGAGTTTCCTCCTCCTAATAAATCGGTTGTAAAACGTGGATCGGAGCCAGAGAATCTCCAGTATTCTCTACCTACTACCCCACAATCATCTAAGTAGGTTCCCAAACGAACTCTTGAGCTATAAAACACTCCACCTACTAAATCTTGCAGGTCACCACGTGTTAGGTTGTCTCTAAAGGCATCCACCTCTGGACTGTTTAAGTCTGAATATTCTTCGACATCACAGGAAATGACTACTCCCAATGTTAGTGCGAAAAATAAAAGTTTATATATATGTTTTTTCATAATTTATTTTTTAAAAATTAACTCCTAAGTGAAACAAGAACCTTTTTGAAGAAGGAAAAGGAGTTACTTCAACACCAGTAAATGGCGTATTACCTCCAAAGTTAGATACTTCTGGATCGTAGCTATTATAATCAAAAATATTGATTAGATTAGTTCCAGAGAATCCAAGCTTCACTCCATCTACTCTACCACCTAAAACTCCTGCAAGAAATTTCTTCGGTACATTCCAATAGACCCCTAGCTCACGCAAACGAAGATAGGATGCATCTTCAACAAATACTTCGGCAGAAGATCCAAGTTGGCTTAACCGGTAATCACCATTACCCAATTGACCTGATGGGTCAAGATCGATAGTATCATAGTCATGTGTAGTTCCATTCAAGTCAGATAATAGGGTAGTTAAATTAACATTTTCACCACCGTTCTTCCATTGCCATAAAAATGACAAATCGAAATCCTTATAACGAAGACTATTGTTCACTGCCATTTGGAAATCTGGTTCCGAATCTCCCCATTTTTGGAATCCATTAGCTCCAGGGTTAGGTCCTATCCCTACAATTTGAGTTACACTTTGTCCTTCCTCTATTCTGAAAGTACCTAAGGTTGCACCAAAAGCTCCAATGTTGAAGGCAGGTACATCCAAACGGGTAATTTCCGATGTGTTTTTAAACCAATTTATTCCAATATTCCATTCGAAGTCTTCAGTTAAAACTGGTGTAGCATCCAATGAAAGCTCAATCCCTTTGTTCTCTAATTCACCCGCATTCACAAACTGTGTTGTAAATCCCGTAGATGGCTCAAGAGCTGCTTGTAAAATTAGATCATCAATGGTTTTTATATAGTATGTACCAGAGAAATTTAAACGCCCATCAAAGAAACCGATGTCTGTTCCAAATTCCAATTCTTTTTGTCTTTCAGACTTCAAGTCTCCATCTCCTCGACCTCCAATTAGGCTAATACCTAAAAGTCCACTAGTGGTAAATGCGTTATACGAAGTAAACAACCCTCTCGCTGGTGGGAAATTCCCCGCTTCACCATAAGCTACTCTCAATTTCATTTGGTTCCAGATAGATTCTTCATTCCAGAAACTAAACTCATTTAAATTAACAGCCAAAGACGCTTTTGGAAAATAGAAAAGTTCATTGACATCTCCATTGTTTGAAGATTTATCTCCTCTAACACCAATAGTTGCAATAAATTTATCTTGAAAATTAACTTCCTCTTGCACGAAGAAACCTGAATCTTGTTGTAAGAATCGCGTTTGATTCACACCTGTATTCTTAGCCTGATCCACATTTGTTTCTGAAGCTACCAATCCAGACGCAGAAATTAATTGAGTGTTTTGATCAAAATACTCTCTAGTTAAACCAAGTTGAGTTCTGAAGCTTAAATCATTTGCAGTGTTATAATTGTGAACTAACAAAGCTGCTACATTATAATTCTTGTTTTGAGTATCTCCTTGAATAGACTGTCCGTTCAAACCACCATTATCAGGTTTTTCAAACTGAAGTTGCTTAGGGAAAATAGCTCTAGATTGTTGTCCGTAAAAATCAAGACCACCTCGAAGCACAAACTCTAGATTCGAATTATCTGCTTTATAAAGGTCTAAAGTCATAGATCCACCCATAATGATACGGTTCACCGTTTCATTGTTAGTTACCAAATCTCTCGTTTGTAATGGGTTTGACGCCCCTGAAGGGTTGTCTGGGTAAATTCCATCAGCATTTGGAAATAATTGCAACCAAGGAGTCGTCCCTGTTAAAGTAACACCAATAGTGGTTCCCGAGTTATCATTGTTGAAAAACCCACGATCTGAGGAAGAATAAATATAATTGGAACTAAAGGCGAATTTTGCAAAATCAGCAGGTTTATGATCCAAATTCAAACGTAAAGAGGTTTTTTCATATCCTGTATTACGTACAATTCCATCTTCGTTATTATGGGTAATACCAACATAAAATTTCGTTTTAGAATCTCCTCCGCTCATACTAAAGTTAGTAATACTCAAAAAACCTGTCTCACCATAAAGTTCTTTTTCATAATCAATCAACCTTCCTTGGTTACGCGCTTGTACAAACTCTGCCGCAGCAGCGTCACCAAAAGTATCTCGTACTCTCTGTTCGGTATAATCTCTTAATCCTAATAATTTAGTTGCTTGAGTCCATCCAGTAGATTGCTTAAATCTAAATTGAGTTTCACCAGCCTTTCCACGTTTGGTAGTAATAATTATTACCCCAGCTGCCGCTCTTGAACCATAAATAGCCGCAGCAGAAGCTCCTTTAAGTATAGAGATATTTTCAATATCTTCTGGGTTAATATCTGCGATACGATTAGTCGCATTATCTTGAAGCAATGACGCACTATTTCCACCACCAGCAGCAGCAGAAACCCCGTTCAAACCACTTGCAATAGAGGAGTTATCAATGTATACACCATCAATAATATAGAGTGGTTGTGTATTACCTTGAATAGAAGTTGCTCCACGTAATTTAACCGAAAGACCTCCCCCAGGTGCTCCTGAGTTGGCATTTACAATCGCTCCTGCAAACTTTCCATAAAGTGCTCCATCTAGGGTCTGTGGCGGAGTTGTTCCTGTGATATTTTCAGCAGAAATTGACGCGACTGCATTTGCCGAGTTACTTCGCTTTATTGAAGTCGCTAAAC
>JAESTG010000321.1 GCA_016763715.1 Flavobacteriaceae bacterium | reverse complement strand
TAATTTTTCATCGTTATTAATTATCTTCCGAAGTAATTGAACACTATATTCACGATCTTCATCGTTCTTGAATACTGTCCCATCAAAAACAGAAGCCACATTTCGTTCGGACAATTTATCTAGCATCTTAACGATGGAAGTATTTACCAATGGGAAATCGTCTAACCATGTTAATCGATGATCCTCTAAGTATTCATAAAGCTTTTCATTAGGAGCTATAACTTCCTTGTATAATTGCAAAACAAACCTCTGATCGTCTTTAAAACTAGGTTCTGCCAACCTTAAATAAGCATCATACCAATCCTGCTCTTTTAAGTTATTAAAAAGGATAGCAACATACTCATTGTCATTACTCCAATTATTAAGCTTTTTGTTCTTTAAATACTCTGAAAGCATCTCATTTTGGGACAATAGTTGAATTACTTTATTTTCAACAAACGATTTACTTGGGTTTCTCTCAAGTTCAGTTGCTAAATATTTTTGTTGTGATTTCTGCAGGTAATTGTCTGCATGATCTCGCATTACTATAATCAATTGAATAAGCAACGCCTGTAAATCCTGCATTTGAGCAATACTGTAGTGAAGAAACTTTTCTTGCTTTTCAAGACTATTGCCATCAGATTGATAAAACGCATATAACGATTGTAATACTTTTACTCTTATATGTCTTCTTGTAAGCATCATTGAAAAGAACTTTTGTAAAATAAAACAGCGCATAATTGAACTATTATGCGCTGCAAATATATATATAAAATACTATATGTTTGTTTCTTTTTTACGGCTATTAATTCTAGATTGAGCAATTCGTAAAGCGGCTTGATGTGTAGTTAATCATTAGCTTCAGCATTATTTAAAATCTCAAGTGTCGTATTATAAATGTTTTCAGTCTTACGAATAATCTCCTGCTTACCATAGTTCTCCAACTCAGCGTACACATTAATAATTCCTCCTGCGTTAATCAAGAAATCTGGAGCATATACGATGCCTTTTTCTCTCAATAACATTCCATGTTTCTGCTCATCTGCCAATTGGTTATTAGCCGCACCAGCAATTATTTTTGCTTTTAATTTATGAATGGTATCGTCATTAATAGTAGCGCCCAAAGCACATGGGGCATAAATATCCATTTCTTCTGAATACAATTCGTTGCCAGTGTAAATAGACACACTGTATTTATCTCTTACCTCTTCTAGACGTTCCTGACTAATATCACTAATAAAAACCTTAGCGCCTTCATTGGTAAGATGTTCTACCAATGCTTCTCCTACATTTCCAATTCCTTGCACATAGATAGTTCTATCTTCTAGATCATCGTTTCCAAATTTATATTTCGCAGCTGCTTTCATTCCCATAAAAACACCATAGGCAGTAATAGGTGAAGGATTACCAGCGCCTCCTTTTTCTTCAGAAATTCCTGTTACGTACGGTGTCACTGTTCGAACCAAATCCATATCACTTGTCATCATTCCTACATCTTCAGCAGTAATATACCTTCCTCCTAAAGAATGAACAAACTCACCAAATCGCAACATTAACTCTGGGGTCTTTTGCGTTTTTGCATCACCAATAATAACCGCTTTACCACCACCTAAGTTAAGACCCGTAATAGCACTCTTAAATGTCATCCCACGTGAAAGGCGTAACACATCATTCAGGGCATCCCATTCTGTATTATAATTCCACATTCTGGTACCTCCTAAAGCAGGTCCTAAGGTGGTATTATGAATTCCTATTATTGCTTTTAAACCAGTATCTTTGTCGTTACAAAAAACGATTTGTTCGTGATTATCAAATGATGATTGTCCAAAAACAGGAGCTAAATGCTTAGCATCTTTAGCGTTAAATACCTCAGTAACCATATATTATGTATTTGTGAATCCTATAATAAGGGAATGCAAAATTAATAGTTTATTAAGGATATCTCAAAATATTATCTTAAAATTAAGAATTTGTTAATAAGTTTTAGCGATCAATGAAAGAATTACGCTACCTAAATCAATTTTTTATTACGTATAAGTGGCGCCTGCTATTAGGTTTAATAATTACCGTAATAGCAACCATGTTTCGAATTGTAGTTCCTGCAAAAATTGGTGATTCTGTAAATGCCATTCAACGTAAATTCAATGGGGAAATTACTCAGGAAATACTTAAAGCAGAATTACTTGAAAATATTGTATTCATTTTAGGAGCAGCTTTGCTATCTGCCTTTTTCACCTTTCTAATGCGACAGACAATTATCGTAGTTTCTCGCTATATCGAATTCGATCTAAAAATGCAATTTTTGAACAATACCAACGTCTTTCACTTAGTTTTTACAAAAAAAATAGAACAGGCGATTTAATGAATCGTATTAGCGAAGATGTAGGAAAGGTTCGTATGTATACTGGACCAGCACTTATGTATAGCACAACGACTATTACCTTATTTGTAGTAGCTATTAGTTATATGATGTATACCGCCCCCCTTCTAACCTTATATGCCATTGCCCCTTTACCTGTGTTATCCATTTGCATTTACAAATTAAGTATTGCCATCCACAAACGGAGTACAATTGTGCAACAGTATTTATCAAAGCTTACTTCTTTCACCCAAGAAAGCTTTAGTGGAATCACCGTGATCAAAGCTTATGGTATTGAAGGTCGAACCAATATAGATTTTGAAACGCTTGCAGATGCCAGTAAAAATAAGAACATAGATCTCACGAAAGTACAGGCATTGTTCTTTCCATTAATGGTTTTGCTCATTGGACTAAGCAATATTTTAGTGGTTTATGTAGGCGGCAACCAATATATTAATGGTGAAATATCTATTGGAACTATCGTGGAATTCCTAATTTATGTAAACATGCTCACTTGGCCAGTTGCAATTGTAGGATGGGTCTCTTCCATGGTGCAACAAGCTGAAGCCTCCCAAAAAAGAATTAATGAATTTTTAAAAGAGGAACCTGAAATAAAAAACCTAACCACCAAACGATCGAAAATAAAAGGTGCAATTAGATTTGACAAAGTAGGATTCACCTATCCAGATACTAATATTACAGCCCTAACCAATGTATCTTTTAACATCAACCCAGGAGAAACTTTAGCCATCATTGGAAACACTGGCTCAGGGAAATCCACAATTCTAGAATTAATAGCTCGTCTTTATGATATCGAGAGCGGATCGTACACTATCGATGAAATATCGGCGAGAGAAATACATCTGGAAGACCTTCGTTCTAGTATTGGTTATGTACCACAAGATGCTTTCCTTTTTAGTGATTCCATTAAAAATAACATCAAATTTGGAAGCAAAACTGCAACAGATAAAGAAGTAATAACCGCTGCCAAGGTATTCGGCAAGAAAATTA
>JAESTG010000320.1 GCA_016763715.1 Flavobacteriaceae bacterium | reverse complement strand
TGAAGGAAGTTGGATTGTACAAATTAAAGCAAGTAATAAAGCCAAAGGCGAAGCTCTTTTAGTAGCCAATGATTATCGTCGATTTAATTATACTCCATACGCTTACCGAACTAAAGACTACGGAAAAACATGGCAGCGTATTGTGGATAGCAATGATGTAATAAGTTACGCTTTATGTATTATTGAAGATCCTATTGAAAAAAACCTGCTCTTTTTAGGTACTGATGACGGACTATATGTTTCAATTGATGCAGGAAGCAATTGGCAAAAATGGACTCATGGATTTCCAACTACATCAGTGAAGGATTTGGTGATTCATACAAGAGAGCATGATTTGGTGATTGGCAGCTTCGGAAGAGCAGCTTGGATTTTGGATGACATTCGACCTTTACGAGCGATAGCCAAAAACCCTTCAGTATTAAATTCGGACATAAAACTATTTGAAAGTCCGACGGCATACCAAGCAGCCTATCAACAACCTACGGGAAGTCGTTTTGGAGGAGATGCCCTATACAATGGTGAAAATAGAGGGTACGGAGCGCGTATGAAGTATTATTTTAAAAAAGTAGAAAAAGAAGATAAGGATGACGTGGATGAGGATAATTCCGAAGAAAAAGAAGAGGACGATTCCGAAGAAAATTCAGAAACAAAAAATGAACTTTCTAAAGACTCAGTGTATATGAAAATTTACGACGGGTCTCGATTAATTAGAACATTAAAGCGCAAAATACCTGACAGTACTGGTATTTACAATTGGACATGGTTTATGAATGAGGCAGGAGGCGATCGCCCATCAAGAACCATTAGAAAACGTAAAGGGGAACCGGGAGGAGTTTCAGTAAAACCAGGGACTTATAGAACTGAACTTTTGTATATGGAACAATCCTCTTCGTCTACAATTAAGGTAGAAAATGACCCAAGGTTAATCATCACTCAAAAATCCATTACGGAAAGTTATACAACTGCTAAGGAACTTGAAAAACTAACTCAGACTGCTGCAGATGCAGTAAAACAGTTAGTGGAAAGTAAAAACATAGCGCCCGACTATAAGAAGAAAATGAAGAAGGAAGACGATAAAAAATACAAAATTCAAGTAAAAGAGACTGGTGCGTTGGTGAAGAAAATTGATTCGATAGTAGCATTATATATTGGAAAAGAGGACAAAAGACAGGGAATCACAAGTGACCCAAATGTGACTGTGATGCAACGTATTTATACAGCCAGAGGCTATGTCAATAGTCGTCCCAATGGGATGACAAATACTGAGAATCAATTAATGAAACAAGCCAAAGATGCCTTGAATAGCACCTTGCAAAAAACTAATGCCTTTTTTAATAAAGACTGGGTTGAATACAAGGCTAAGATGGAAAAAGTAGAATTATCAATTTTCAAAGAAACCAAAACATTTCAACTAGACTAAACAACAACTCTATATGAAAAATGCAATAACAATAGGTCTTTGCTTACTTCTAGCATATGGCTGTAAAGATGAAAAAAAAGAAGAGGAAGTAACCGTAGTACGGCAAGTTTCTGAATATAGTATTGAACAGTTTATGGACAATGAGAATGCCTTTGCAAATGGCTATTCGGCAGACAAAACCAAAGTTTTAATGACTAGTAACCGTTCTGGAATTTATAATATGTACACCGTACCAACAACAGGAGGAGATTTAATTCCTATTACGGCAAGTGATAGTGCATCCGTTTTCGGAATATCTTATTTTCCAGAAGATGATCGTATTCTTTTTAGAATGGACGGCAATGGTGATGAAGTGTTTAAAATATTCATGAAAGATAAAAAAGAAATTAAACGACTCACTCCTGCTGAAAATGTACGTGCTTTATTTAGAGGCTGGAGTGACGATGGAAAAAGTTTCTTCTATGCAAGTAATGAGCGTGATGCAAGATATATGGACATCTACGAAATGAACATTTCAGATTTCACATCAACCTTAGTTTATGAGCAAACCGATGGAATGGACTTTCAATCCATTTCAAAAGATCGAAAGTATATTGCTTTAGGAAAGACCATCAATACAAATGACGCCGATTTATTTTTAATGAATACTGAAACAAATGAAGTCATCAAAATAAATGAAACGCAAAGCGGAAATAGAGCTCAAGATTTCTCGCCAGACAGTAGTGCACTGTATTATAGCACAGATGATGGAGCTGAATTCAGTTATGTGGTAAAATATAATATTGCGGATGGCAGTAAAGAAAAAGTCTTGGAGAAAAACTGGGATGTCTCTGCCTATTATTTTACAGAAAACGGAAAGTATCAAGTTACTTTCTCAAATGAAGATGCTAAAAATGTGATGACTATTACTGAAGTAGCCTCAGATAAAAAGCTGGAACTACCTAGTTTTAAGAATAAGGCAATTAATAGCGCCTCTTTTAATAGAGATGAAACAATGGCTTTACTTAGTGTAGGAGGCTCACACACTCCAACGAAGTCCTATGCCCTAAATTTAGCAACCAATGAATATTTTCAACTGACCAATGTTTTAAATAAAGATATAAACCCAGATGACCTAGTTTCTGCGAAAGTAGTACGCTTCAAGTCGTTTGACGGGTTGGAAATCCCTGCTATCTATTATTTACCACATCAAGCCTCAGTTGAGAATCCCGTTCCTGCGTTGGTTTGGGTACATGGTGGACCTGGTGGGCAATCTAGACAAGGGTTTAATACTACCATTCAATATTTGGTGAACCATGGATATGCAGTCCTTGCGGTAAATAATCGCGGTAGTAGTGGTTATGGGAAATCTTTTTTCAAAATGGATGACCGAAATCATGGTGACAAAGATTTAAAAGATTGTATTGCTGGTAAAGATTGGTTGGCAATTCAGGAGGAAATTGATGGTAATAAAATTGGAATCATCGGTGGTTCGTACGGAGGATACATGACAATGGCAGCACTTACTTACGCACCAGAACAATTTGACGTTGGAGTGAACCTCTTTGGAGTAACTAACTGGATGCGAACCCTAAAAAGTATTCCACCTTGGTGGGAGTCGTTCAAAGAGGCTTTATACCTTGAAATGGGTGACCCAAATACAAAGGACTCTATCCGTTTGAAACAAATCTCACCCCTTTTCCATACAGATAAAGTGACCAAACCACTAATTGTTTTACAGGGCGCACAGGACCCACGTGTGCTTAAAGCGGAATCGGATGATATTGTGGAAGGAGTAAAAAAGAATGGTGTTCCCGTAGAATATGTACTCTTTGAAGATGAAGGCCATGGTTTTGTTAAAAAGGACAATCAAATTGAAGCATACAGTAGTATATTGAAGTTTTTAGATACATATTTAAAGGGTGAAGGAGTGTCAGGCTTGGATGAACCAAATACTACTGAAAGTGTTAAGATAGAATAACGACTATAACATTCTATGAATCTACAAAAAATTACTTTTAAGAATAGCGACGGATTGGATTTGGTGGGAAGAATTGAACTTCCCGCCGATCAGAAACCACACAATTTTGCCTTATTTGCACATTGCTTTACCTGCACCAAAAACCTTTCAGCTGTAAAAAATATTAGTAGAAGCTTAACTGCGGCTGGATTTGGAGTCTTACGGTTCGATTTTACAGGACTAGGAGAAAGTGATGGCGACTTTGAGGACACTAACTTTAGTGGAAATGTTGAAGACTTAATAGCTGCCTCAGACTATTTGAAAGAAAATTTCCAAGCCCCATCCCTGTTGGTAGGACATTCTTTAGGTGGTGCCGCGGTTATTTTTGCGGCTTCACAATTGGAATCTGTCAAGGCAGTAGCCACTATAGGAGCTCCAAGTAATCCAAAACACGTATCCAACTTATTGGCAGACAGCTTGGATGAAATTGAACGTTCTGGCAAGGCTACCGTAAACTTAAGTGGTAGAAATTTTACCATTAAGAAACATTTTCTAGACGATTTAAAAGCTCATTCCTTACCAGAAATTGCCAAGAATATGGACAAAGCCCTGTTGGTAATGCACTCCCCTCAGGATACTACCGTTGCTATTAAAAACGCTGAGGAAATTTATGTTGCGGCACATCACCCTAAAAGTTTTGTATCATTGGATGGCGCAGATCATTTATTATTGAAGAAAGAAGATTCACTATATGCTGGTAATGTTATTGCTGGTTGGGCAATACGCTATATGACTATTCCTGAAGTACAGAAGATTAGTTCCAAAAGTGATGTAGTTGCAAGTTTATCTAGCGAGGGAGGATATACCACCCAAATGAAGGTTGGAAATCACTATATGATAGCTGATGAACCCAAGTCTATTGGAGGAAATGACTTCGGACCAACACCATATGACCTATTATCTGCTGCCCTGTCATCATGTACCGTTATTACTGTACAAATGTATGTAAGACGTAAAGGCTGGGACTTAGAGAATATTGAAGTTCATACAAATTATTCAAAACAGCACGCCATTGATTGCGAGCATTGCGATATGGATTCTGCTAAAATTGATACGTTTAACCGGGATATAAAATTGGAAGGTGAATTGGATGAAGAACAAATCAAACGTATACTTCAAATAGCAGACAAATGCCCTGTACATCGTACCTTACGTAGTGAAATACAAGTAGTA
>JAESTG010000319.1 GCA_016763715.1 Flavobacteriaceae bacterium | reverse complement strand
GAAAAGCAAAATTTGTCGTTGGGCAAAATGTTGGCTTTGATGTGAATATTATGGGGTGCGAGTTATACCGTTTAGGTGTTGATGATCCTATGCCTCAAATGAAAGTGCTTGATACATGTACTGAAACTACCGCAGAGCTTTGCCAACTACCTGGTGGGCGTTATGGGAAATTTAAATTGCCAACTTTAACCGAATTGCACCAATTTTTATTCGGTCAAGGATTTGGTGAGGCACACAATGCAACTGCCGATGTGGAGGCGACCGCTCGTTGTTTCTTTGAATTAGTCCGACAACAAAGCTACACTCATGAGCAATTGGACGTGCAGCCAGATTATTTTGAGAACTTTTCAAGAGAGAATCCTCAGACCATTGAGGTTATTGGGCTAAAACACATCAATCTTAAAAAGGCTTCTGAGAAAATCCGCAAGGAATTGGAGGCGCTCGTAGAAACCGAGACTATCTCTTCCGAAGAAATAGAAGAGAATATTGCCACTTTACAGGAAACAGCCTTCGCGCATTTGCATAATCACTCACAGTTTTCTATTCTTCAATCTACTTCTTCCACAATGGACCTAGTTGAAGCCGCTGTAGCCAATGAGATGCCTGCTGTTGCTCTTACGGATAGTGGGAATATGATGGGGGCTTTTCACTTTACAAGAGCAGTAAACGATTATAATAGGTCCCAAAAGGAAAAGTACGAGTTGGAACTTAAGACTTACGAGGAGATAGACGATGGTGCTACCGACTTTGAAGGTGAAGTTCCCGAAGAGCCGAAGAAGCCACATGAATTAAAAGCAATTGTGGATTGTGAGTTTTTTGTTTGCGAAGATCATGCAAATAAATCACACAAAGACAACGGGTACCAGATGGTGCTATTGGCAAAAAACAAAAAGGGGTATCACAATTTGGCTAAAATGGCCTCATTGGCATATACCGATGGTTTCTATTACGTTCCTAGGGTTGATAAGAAAATTATCGAACACTATAAGGATGACCTTATTGTGCTTACTGGAGGTCTGTATGGTGAAATTGCTTCTAAAATTCTCAATATAGGTGAAAAACAGGCTGAAGAAGCCCTGCTGTGGTGGAAAGAACAGTTTGGGTCAGATTTGTATATTGAGATTATGCGGCACGATCAAGAAGACGAACGTCGTGTAAATTCTGTGCTTATTGATTTTTCTAAAAAGCACGAAATTAAATTGGTTGCCTGTAATAACACCTATTATATTGACAAGGAAAATGCCAATGCACACGATATTTTATTGTGCGTAAAGGATGGTGAAAAACAGGCAACGCCTATTGGTCGTGGTCGTGGATATCGCTATGGTCTTCCTAATGAGGAATATTATTTCAAGTCGCAAGACGAAATGAAACTCCTCTTTAAAGATTTGCCACAAGCCATAAGTAGTATTTCTGAAATTGTCGATAAAATTGAATCATTTAGTCTCGCTAGGGATGTTTTACTTCCGAAGTTTGATATTCCAGAAGACTTTAAAGTTGAAGAGGATGTTGCTGATGGTGGTAAAAGAGGTGAAAATAAATACTTAAAGCACCTAACTTTTGAAGGAGCCAAAAAGAGATATAGTGAAATTACTGATGAAATAAAGGTTCGACTGGACTTTGAACTGGAAGTCATCGAAAAAACGGGATACCCAGGATATTTCCTTATTACAGAAGATTTTATGCGTGAAGCCCGAAAGATGGATGTTTCTGTGGGTCCTGGAAGGGGTTCTGCGGCAGGGTCGGTGGTTGCGTATTGTCTTTGGATTACTAATATTGACCCGATTAAGTACGACCTGCTTTTCGAGCGTTTCTTGAATCCAGATCGTGTGAGCATGCCCGATATCGATATAGATTTCGATGATGAAGGTCGAAGTAAGGTTATGGACTATGTAATTCAGAAATATGGAGCGAATCAGGTAGCGCAAATTATCACCTACGGAACCATGGCAGCCAAATCATCTATCCGTGATACAGCTAGAGTATTGGACTTGCCTTTGAATGACGCGGATCGTATTTCGAAGCTTATTCCGAACATGACCAAACTGAATAAGATATTCGGGATGGATGAAAAAACCTTGAGGTCTAAATTCCGAAGTGATGAATTGCCCAAGGTAAATGAATTGCTCAATTTGTCGAAAGGCTCAGGTTTAGAAGCTCAAACAATCAATCAGGCAAGAATATTGGAAGGTTCGGTACGAAATACTGGAATCCATGCTTGTGGGGTGATTATTACTCCAGACGACATTACCAATTTTGTTCCGATAGCCACTGCCAAGGACAGTGATTTATATGTTACTCAGTTCGACAACTCGGTGGTGGAAGGTGCAGGCTTGTTGAAAATGGACTTCTTGGGTCTTAAAACCTTGACATTGATTAAGGATACGGTGAAGATCGTAAAGCACAAACACGATATTGATTTAGATCCAGATGAGTTTCCGTTGGATGATGAGAAGACATACGAATTGTTTCAACGAGGAGATACCGTTGGGATTTTTCAGTATGAATCGGCCGGGATGCAAAAACATATGAAGGACTTAAAACCGACTGTGTTTGCCGATTTAATTGCAATGAATGCTCTGTATCGTCCAGGACCTATGGAATATATTCCAAGTATCATTAGGCGAAAGCACGGTGACGAAGAAATTGAATATGACCTTCCTGCTATGGAAGAATATTTAAAAGAGACTTACGGAATTACGGTCTATCAAGAACAAGTAATGCTTCTATCTCAAAAGCTAGCCGATTTTACCAAAGGTGAAGCCGATGTGCTGCGGAAGGCGATGGGGAAAAAGCAGAAGTCGGTACTAGACAAAATGAAACCGAAATTTCTAAAACAAGCTGGAGAGAAAGGGCATGATGTTGAAAAACTAGAAAAAATTTGGAAGGACTGGGAAGCTTTTGCCAGTTATGCATTTAATAAATCTCACTCCACTTGCTATGCTTGGATTGCTTATCAAACGGCCTATTTAAAAGCTCATTACCCTGCCGAATATATGGCTGCAGTGTTAAGTAATAATATGAGTGATATTAAGCAAGTAACCTTTTTTATGGAGGAGTGTAAGCGAATGGGCTTAGAAGTTTTAGGCCCAGACGTCAATGAATCTTTCTATAAGTTTACGGTAAATGATCAAGGTGCGGTTCGCTTTGGAATGGGTGCTATTAAAGGAGTTGGAGGAAACGCTGTGGCAACTATTGTAGAACACAGAGAAGAGGGGAAGTACAAAAGTATATTCGATCTCTCGAAGCGGATTGATCTGCGAGCCGCAAATAAAAAGGCATTTGAAAACTTAGTATTGGCAGGAGGTTTTGATAGTTTCGAAACACACCGAGCACAGTATATGCATGATGATGGTGATGGAGTATTGTTTTTTGAGAAAGTGTTGAAGTATGCGGCCAAATATCAAGAATCGCAGAATTCATCTCAAGTGAGTTTGTTTGGTGATGCGAGCGAAGTTCAAATTCCCGAACCAGAAGTGCCTCCTTGTGAAGAGTGGGGGACTATGAAGAAACTGAAACAAGAAAAAGAAGTAGTGGGCGTGTATATTTCTGGACACCCTCTCGACGATTTTAAGACAGAGATTGATAATTTCTGTTATGTAAAAGTGTCTGACTTTTATGAAATGGAGCGGTTTGTAAATAGAGAAGTATGTTTTGGAGGTGTGGTAAGTGATGTTCAGCATAGAGAAAGTAAAGCAGGGAAAGGTTGGGCGATTTTCACGGTGGAGGACTATACCGATAGTTTTGATTTTAAGATTTTTGGTGAAGAATATTTAAAGTGGCGCCATTTTTTGGTACCCAACTCGTTTATCTATACGCGGGTGTTTGTGAAGGAAGGTTGGACCAATCGAGAAACTGGTAAAAAGGGCGATCCGCGAATGCAGTATAACAATTTTATGATGTTGCATGATGTTATGGGGAATCAAGCGAAGAAGTTAACTATACATATGCAGATTGAGCAGTTGCAAGAGCATAGAATTAATGTGCTGAAAGAAGTGTTAAATGCCCATAAAGGAGATTCGCAATTACATTTTACAATGTATGATGTAGAGGAGAAGGTGAAGTTGAATATGCCAAGCCGTAAGCAGAAGGTTGCTATTAGTAAGGAATTGTTGGATGAACTGAGGGAAAAAGAAATTGTTTATAAGTTGAATTGACAGTTTCGGGCAGGGATTGTAGTGGAAATCCCGCAACCACGTTGCTTTAGAGCGTGGTGAGGAATTATAGCGAAAAGCCCGGTGCGAAGTAATCACTGAAGCTTCGGCGGAAGTGAGTGCTGAGTAGCTCGCCACATTTGCATTGTGCGACACTACCATAATAAACATCGATGCTTGCATTGTTGAAACTGATGCTTTGGCTGTAAGTTTTGGAATAAAAATTGACTACTTTTGTATAACAATTAAAATTTAATAAAATGGCTTTAGAAATAACAGACGCAACTTTTGAAGAGACCGTACTGAATAGTGATAAACCAGTTATGGTTGATCTTTGGGCTGCATGGTGTGGACCTTGCCGTATGGTGGGGCCAATCATAGATGAAATTAGTAAGGATTATGACGGAAAAGCGGTTGTTGGAAAGGTAGATGTTGATGCCAATCAGGAATTTGCCGCCAAATTTGGAGTTCGAAATATTCCAACCGTATTGATATTTAACAAAGGCGAATTAGTAGGGCGTCAAGTAGGTGTTTCTCCTAAGGCGACTTATGCGGAAGCTTTAGATTCACTTTTGTAATACAATCATTTACTAGCATTTTCTGAGGATGTTCCTTGGGAAATAGTTTAGAAATAAATTAAAGTTAAAGAGGCTCTCATCTGGGAGCCTTTTTCTTATTTTAGTAGAATCTCTAAAAACAACAATTGAGAATGGAAAAAAAGCAAAAAGTACAGGATAAGATTGACAATCAACAATTAGAGGATCGCACTATTTTTTTGTGGGGAATGGTGAACGATAAAAGCGCTCGTCACGTAGTGGATCGTTTGATGTATTTAGATTCAATTAACAATGACGAAATAAAATTTTATATCAACAGTCCAGGAGGCTATGTTACATCTGGCTTTTCAATCTATGATACAATAAAAGCTATTAAAAGCCCAGTTTCGACTATTTGTACTGGTTTGGCTGCTTCCATGGGAAGCTTGTTGCTTTCGGCAGGTGAGAAAGGTCGTCGATTTATACAGCCGCATGCACGTGTAATGATACACCAACCTAGTGGAGGTACTCAGGGACAGGCAAGCGATATTGAGATTACTGCTCAAGAAATTATTAAGACAAAAAAGTTAAGTGCTCAGATTTTGGCTGATAACTGTGGACAGGATTATGATAAGGTGGTGAAGGATTTTAATCGCGATCATTGGATGGGAGCTGAAGAGAGTGTGGACTACGGTATTGTGGATGGGGTTGTGTAAGTACCGTCGTATTTTTAGTGTTGCGAAATACATATAAATGTACTCAACCATTGAATTATCATGAATATTGAAAAGGAAATAAACGAGATTACTGGATTTAAGAATCTGGAGTTACTCGCTACTCAGGTAGTAGAAGGGTTTATTTCGGGGATGCATAAGAGTCCGTTTCATGGTTTTTCTGCGGAATTTGCCGAACATAAAATTTACAATAATGGTGAAAGCACCAAGCATATTGATTGGAAACTATATGCTAAGACTGATAAGTTGTACACGAAACGATACGAAGAAGAAACCAATCTACGTTGCCATTTAATTATTGACAATAGTAGTTCGATGCATTATCCAGCATTGAAGGAATTTCATATTGATTCGTTGAATAAGATTGGGTTTGCCGCCTTAGCTAGTGCTGCTATTATGAACTTGCTGAAACGGCAACGTGATGCTATTGGGATGAGCATTTATAGTGACACGTATGAGGTATATGCTTCGGAAAAAGGGAGTGAACGACATCACCAGTTATTGTTAGGTCATCTTAATAATGCAATATCACAATCAAGTAAAAATGTTCAGACTAAAACATATGCTCATTTACATTTAATTGCTGAGAAATTGAAACGTCGATCTTTGGTGTTTTTATTTACTGATATGTTTCAGAGTGACGTGGAGGAAGAACAATTGTTTGAGGCTTTGCAGCATTTAAAGTATAATAAACATGAAGTGGTATTGTTTCACACTTTTGATAAAAAAAAGGAGCAGGAGTTTGATTTTAATAATAGGCCAAAGCGTTTTATAGACGTGGAGACAGGAGATTATGTCAATTTGTATGCGGATAATATCAAAGAATCCTATGAAAAGGCGGTACAAGGCTATTTTTCAGACCTAAAACTAAAATGTGCGCAATACAGAATTAAGTACGTGATGGCGGATGTGAATGAAGGTTTCAACAAGATTTTGACCACTTATTTGATAGAAAGACAGAAGTTTGGTTGACAGATTCTTTTCTTTTTTTGCTGAAGGCTTAATTTTTGCAAGAAAATGTTTGTGATAATAAATAAGGGGTGTATATTTGCCCTCGCTAACATGAAAATGGTAGCACGCTATAAGCCGAAAGGTCTAGCAACGGTCTGGTAGTTCAGTTGGTTAGAATACCTGCCTGTCACGCAGGGGGTCGCGAGTTCGAGTCTCGTCCAGACCGCAATTTCCTCAATTATTGAGGAGGTTTCCTAAAAAGGAAACTCCAAGATGTTGTGTTGTGACACTTAAATGTGTTACGTGGTTTAGAAATAGACCAATGAGAAGCTTATCCTTTATTTGGATGGGCTTTTTTTGTTTTGCGGGTATCTGTACTATTCATTGATAATTTCTTTAGGTTTTATATTATCTTTATTGAAGAATAAAATTTATACGTTATGCATTCTCTAAATGATTTAATAGGAAGAACGGTTAACATCGATATAGAAGGACTAAATGAAGAAAGTGAACCTGTTGAAATGGCCTTTATTATTACTGATGTGCACTTAAATGATTACCATTTTACAGAAAAACCATTTGAGGAAATCTACATTGAAATATCTGCAGTTCCAGTTGATTATAAGACCTGGGATAAAGACTTAAAAGAGTGGTGGACAGAGATTTATTCAGACCATTATTTTACACTTAATCAGTTGAAATGACATCCAGATTATAGCAAGAAAATTAAACCTTTTTAAGGTATTTGCTCAAAATTATTATAGATAAATGAAGATCTTATCCTATTTAGAGGTTTTTTTGTATCCAGTCAATTTATTTCCCAAAAGTCAACTTTGACAAGTTTTTCCATCTAAAAAGGCACACTATTAGGTATACATGAAATATACTAGGTACACCTATCTTTTTTTTGAATGTGTTCTGTTTTTGGGAGGTTCTAACTTCTGTATTAAATAAATTTCAAGAGCGGCAGTAACTAGAATTTTTTAAGTGATGATAGATTTAAAGTAAGGAGTACGTGAATATTTTTAATGTTGAAATTTCTTTGCTAGAGATATGATTTTTTGGCTATCTCATTTTCGGATTACAGCGGAGTAAGATTGAAGATTTTTTAATAAAAGGAGCATCGTCTTTCGAATGGCTTTTTAAGAAGTATTAACTTAACTTTTTGACTTGAAAGGATTGGGTGCTTTTTATGCCAAAAAGTATAATTTGATTTACAACTAAACTGTTATTGGGTGTCGTGTTGAGTTTCGTATTGGAAGGGAGGGTCGTATTTACTAAATGTGAAATAGCCTCTTTTGAAATTAGCCCTAAAGGAATTCGAGCACCAATTTTCAACACCAAACTGAATAGGTTTATCATAGTGTCTGTTGCATTAATTATTTTGAACGGGAGGTCACTTTTTGGTGGTTGTGCACTCAAATTAGTATTATCAATTTTAATTAAGCTCCACATATTCTGTTCGCTTTTTTGAAGTTGAGTTTCAAATTTTTCATATGAGATTACCTCGTCCGAAAAATAAAAAAAGTTAATATTTTGATCTGTTTTACTTACAAATTGAACGCCTAGGTTGAACCCTCCATTTTTGGTGAAATAATCAACAAATGTATTACAGAGTTCTATAACTAAATTTTGATTTTCATCACTTACCTCAATTGACTTAAGGGGTGTTTGATTGTAATATTTAATACATCCAACACCAATAATCACCTTAGCGTTTTTAGATTTTGTCGAGCTAATGAATCTATCTCTGGTTGATTGGTTGAGCTTTGTGAAATCTGTATGTTCAAAAAACAAAGTCCCTTCAATCATCTCATTAGTAAAACTAACATCTCGAATCTTACTAAACATTTTGTTGTCGTTGCTTCCTCTAAATTCTAATTCCCCTTTTTCTCTAATAATAATATCATCGAAGTTAACAGAATAGGTTACTGGTATAGCTTCATTATAATTAAATTGTGTTTTATGAAATATAAGCTTATTGTCTATGGTTATTTTTTTAAAATTAACCATAGAGTTAAGTTCCGCTGACGAGAAACTTGTAAAGTCTTTGAATTGAATATTTTTAAAGATTATTCCTTGACGAATGGAGCTATCTAAATTTGTTTTTATATTCTCAAAGAATGATTTAGAATGAAAAATAGAATTCAAAATAGAAATTCCTCCGCTCAAGTGAGATTTCATCATAAAGAAATTATTTTTAAAATTGATGTCGTCAAATAATAACTTCGATTTGAAACAAGTATTTTCTAATGTTAGTGTGCCTATCGATAAATGCATGAAAGACACAGTTTTAGTAAATACTGTTGAATTAAAGTCTAAATTTTTAAAAATTGATGAATTTATCGTTAAACCCTCTTTGAATATTGAAT
>JAESTG010000318.1 GCA_016763715.1 Flavobacteriaceae bacterium | reverse complement strand
TATTAAAGCCAACATTTTGTTCATCCAATTCATCTCCTAAAATAAAATACCGTTCATCGTCCGTAAACCAACCTTGATGTGTATATCCAACATTGGTATAACTTATTGTTGAGATGAGAACGGGGTTTGCTTTGTTGGTTATATCTACAATAACCACCTCATTTACATTGCTTCCAATCAAAATTTCACGACCTGTATAATCAGAGTCAGGGCCATTATAAGTAATTACTTGCGCATCATGACTATATCCATCCATAGCATAACCGCCAGCTGCCACTGGATTCGTAGGGTTCTGAATATTCACAAAATGTGGACCTCCATTAAAGGTGCTCGTACCCACTCCGTAGGCAAAACCCGTACTTTCATTAATCACTATATTATGGGCACTCCCAAACCCAGTATATCGCGCATCTGCTGTAAAGGTTTGAGGAGGATTTACCACATTTCTCAATCGAGTAAGGTCAAACACCTGCATACCATGATTGGCTGCTTCGCTAACTATAAAAACATGGTTATTATACACTTTCAAATCTCTCCATGAACTATTGTTCGTTGCTGTAGGTAGTTTCCCTAAATAAACTGGATTTACAGGATCCGAAATATCAATAAAAGCAGTTCCATTATTTAGTCCTATGAGAGCATATTCATTTCCGTTTTGCGGATCTGTCCACCCCCAACTATCATTACCCTCACCTGCGCTCATCTGGGATAAAGTAATGCGAGACATTAAATCGTAATCATTACAGGGATAGGCCCCTGCAAAACCATTTTGACAAGGAGTTTGGCTATAACAAGCCGTCCCCATGATTATAAAAAATAATATGAGATTAAGTTTTTTCATAATTCTGTATTTAAAATTTTAAAAACCGTCCTCCTGGTAAACAAGGGGACGCTTTATTTTTAACATCTAATAAAATAGATTACTCCACAATAAAGCTTTCGACAAATTGCTGTGTCTCAGCATTTACTTGAATCATATACATTCCGCTTTGTAGTTTTGAAACATCAATCGAAGATGTAAAAACACCACTACCTACTACCTGACCCACTACATTGTAAATGGTATAGTCTATAGCCTGAGCGTCTAAAAGTCTCACATTCAATACCCCTCTATTTACTGGGTTTGGAGAAATAGAAATGCCAGCTCCTAAATCTACATTGCTGCCATTATTTGTGTTTCCAGAAAAACCTTGAATAGATGAAGGAATAACGACTATATAATCTTCCACCTCTCCATAGGTAAAACTCTCACAAGAACTCGGAATACCATTGTACTTCATTGATACTCGCATTCGAGTTGGTCCAGCCGAAGCGCCTCCAGGTACACTAAACGAACCACTTATAGGTGTGTCCGTAGTAGCCGCCTGAGAAAAAACCAATTCGCCAGAATCACCAAAATCACCATCTCGATTCCAATCTACCCATACAGCATATCCCTCTGCATAAATAGTTCCAGTCCAAAGTGGGGTAATGGTAATACTATTGCTAGCCCCTAAATTTGTAGAAAGATTTGTATAATCTCCATAACCTCCTGAAGAAGCTCCTGTAACATTATCAATACTTCCTATCTCAACTCGTTGTATGTACTCATCATTGGTATTATTACCATTGGAAGCACAATATCCCGTAGGTGGATTTGGATCTCCACCTCCATCAGCAGTCAAACTAACATTATCAATAGCAATATCGGCCTGCCAAGTACTACCCGTTAATCGATTGAAACGTAACTCAACCGTACCGCCCAAATAGGCATTTAAATCAATACTTTGGCTATTCCACTGATTGCCCTGATTACCGGTCTGACTCCATAAACTAACCCAGTTACTACCATCCGTACTTGCCTCTAAAGCAATACTACCCATATCTGTAGCACCAAACATATGGTAATCAAAATTGAAAGAAGCTTCACTCTCAGAAGTTAAATCAATACAAGGTGAATTTAATATAGCACGCTTGTTTGGATAACCCGTACCATTAACAGAAGCCTCTACATACATATAAAAGGATCCTGCCGAACCAGATGAAGGCCCCGTATTACTAGAAGGCGTTCCTCCACTATCGCGCGTCCAATCTATATCATCTCCCAATGACTGACTCCAAACGCCTATTGAACTCTCAAAACTCTCAGAATAAGGAACAGAAACTCCAGAAGTACAACCACCTCCGCCACCACCACTGATGTCTAGGTTAAAGCTGTCCAAAGCAATATCGGCCTGCCAAGTGCTACCCGTTAATCGATTGAAACGCAAGCGTACATTACTCTCGCCTGTATAAGCACCTAAATTAATGCTCTGCGCATTCCACTGATCGCCCTGATTACCTGTCTGATTCCATATAGATGACCACGTAGCACCATCATCAGTACTAACTTCCAAATCAATGCTTCCCATATCTGTAGCGCCAAACATATGATAGCTATAATTAAAACTAGCTGATGTAGCACTACTCAAATCAAAACATGGAGAATTTAAAATAGCGCGCTTATTAGGATAACCCGTGCCATTAACAGAAGCTTCTACATAAATATAGGTTGTCCCATCAGCAGCAGAGGAAGGTCCCGTATTACTAGAAGGAGTACCGCCACTATCGCGAGTCCAATCAATATCATCATTGCTAGACTGAGTCCAAGCACCAAAATTACTCTCAAAACTCTCATTGTATGGATACGAAGAAACAGTACCCGAACATGGCTCCGGACCACCACCGCCACAACCACTCACAAACGAAGTAGTTTGATCTGTGTTGCCGTTGGTGCCACCATTAGTGTTTTCATTGGCATCTATACCAACACCTCTAGCCGCAAACACATCCCATATAATACAGTTGTATTGACCTCCATAAAGATCCTGATCTGCTTGTAAAATACCATCTCGTCCAGAAACAAACCCTGGATTATTGGCAGTATTTTTCAATCCTTCAATAATTAGAGACATAGCCACATTATTTCCTCCCGTTCCGTTATAGAAATCTGTATCAAAACCTTGATCGTCTACCAAAGCCCAAGTAAGGTCCCAAATTATGGTTGCCCAAGCATATCCAACTCCATGTGGAACTGAAAGACCTCCAATATCATCGTAGGTAGTTCCATTAATAGCTGTATTTGTAGAGTATGGAGTGGGGCGAATCCCACCGCCATTTGGGCCTTGTCCTAGCGCATAATTTCCAACGGCTCTTGAATCGGTACCAGCGTCTCCATTATTCATAGTCAACATAAGTCCAAACCAATCGCTCCAACCTTCTCCCATTTGTTCAGATCCTCCCAGTTGATTAGATCCAGGCCCACCAACAAGTCGAATGGAAATTCCATGTCCATATTCATGCGCAATAATAAGGTTATCTAAATCGCCATCAATTTGCGGACTACCTGACCACAAGAACATTTGCATTCTTGGATTGGATCCATCACTAGGCGTAGAAAAATTAGCATTGTTAAGTCCGCTTCCGTCTTGAGCATCGGCGTTTACAGAGTCACTTCCTGCTCCTCCCTTTCATAGACATCTGTGGTTGCTTCGAACTGCTGAATTCCCAACGAATAGAATATCCCCAAAAGCTGATCAAGCAGCGTTTGTGCGTCGTTCTTGTACTGGTGAATTGGATTTTCTGGACTTTCCTCGTCTGCGGATAGGCTTCTGAATGCGCTTGCCATGTTGTCGTACAGCGGGAAGAG
>JAESTG010000317.1 GCA_016763715.1 Flavobacteriaceae bacterium | reverse complement strand
GGAATATTCAGAATCTGTTTATGAGAAGATTATAGCTCAATTTGAGGAGTTTTCTTCAAAATTGTATACTAAAGACGTTCGCTTTTTGCCAATTAGTGCCTTGGATGGAGACAATGTGGTGAATAGATCTGAGAATATGTCTTGGTTTCAAGGTGCACCATTATTGCATACATTGGAGCACATGCATATTAGTAGTGATATTAATAAAATTGATGCCCGTTTTCCTGTGCAAACCGTATTACGTCCTCAAAGCAAGGAGTTTATTGACTACCGAGGTTATGCTGGTCGTGTTGCTAGTGGGATTTTTAGACCTGGCGATGAAATTATAGTATTGCCTTCAGGTTTTACTTCAAAAATAAAAACCATTGATACTATTGATGGTCCTTTAGTTGAAGCTTACGCACCTATGTCTGCTTCTATTACTTTGGAAGATGATATTGATATTAGTAGAGGAGACATGATTGTTAAGGCTAATAATAAACCAACTTCTACCCAAGAGTTTGATGCCATGTTATGTTGGTTGACCAAAGATACAGCACGCCCAAGAGCTAAGTACACTATTTTACAAACCTCGAACGAGCAAAAAGCAATGATCAAAGAGGTGTTATATAAAGTTGATATTAATAGCTACAGCAGGGAAGAGGATGACAAAGAGTTGCGAATGAATGATATTGCTCGAATTAAAATACGTACTACTCGTCCATTAATGATTGATGCATATCGTGACAATAGAATTACGGGAAGCTTTGTTTTAATTGATGATAGTACACATGAAACTGTAGCTGCAGGGATGATTCTATAAGCCTATGTTGACCTTTTTAGGAAAGAAAGCCACCATGTACCGTTTTGTCTTAAAGTATAAAAACTTGAAAGATGCATCGGGTATTCTAATTGGTAAAGGCTCAAAAATTGTTAATGGCACTACCATTGGTGATGGTACTAGAGTGAATGGAAAAATCGTTATCAAAGGCCGTGGTCATTGTGTTTTGGGAAAGTATTGCGCTCTTGGAGACGATATAAGAATGATTACTTCAAATCATAAAGTAGATGATGTTGTTTTACAGTATGCATTACTGAAGAGATTAGGACTCAAAGCAAAAGCAGATACCCGAAACGGAATTGATATTGGACATAATGTTTGGATTGGAGATAGAGCTATTTTGCTTCCAGGGATTAAAGTTGGAAATAGTGCTATCATTGCCGCAGGTGCCATCGTCACTAAGGATGTTCCTGCCTATTCAGTAGTGGGAGGGACACCAGCAAAATTTATTAAATATCGCTTTTCTGAAGAGGAAATTCAAGCGCAAGAAGCGTTACAATGGTGGGATTGGTCCATCGAAGAAATGAAAGAGAAGGCAGGGCTGTTGCAGCAAAAATAACCTGTTTTAAATCCATATTACATTGTCTAAACTGTTTAATTTTTTATCAAAAAGGGATATTAAATCAGCTTCCGCAGGGAGTTTGATTATTAAATTTGGTTCAGCCTTCTTCGCATTCCTAAATGCCGTATTAATGGCTCGGTATATGAGCGTGGCTGATTTAGGATCGTATGTGCTGGTGTTTACTACTATGACTATTCTTTCCGTACCTGCAACCATGGGACTCCCAACCTTATTAACTCGCTATATCTCAAAATATGAAGTTTCTGGAGACAGAGGTGCCATTAAGGGTTTGCTTATTAAGTCCAATCAATTTGTATTAGTTTCTACACTCATTATATACTTGTTGGCTTACATCAGTTATTTGTTTTGGTGGAAAAAGTATGACCCAGATATGGTAGAAGCAATTTTGTATGGTTTTCTACTGTTACCAGTGTTGGGCTTTAGTGCTTTAAGAGCATCTGCCTTACGTGGTCTTAAGTTAGTTATACTTGCAGAGCTTCCCGATACACTATTACGCAATTTGTGGTTTACATTGTTAATTGTAGGAGCTATTGTTTTCCAGTTTGAGTTGACACCGAAATACGCCATCATTTTCCAAGTGATAGCCGCTGGCTTTAGCTTTTTGCTTGGCTTTATTTTCTTGAATAATAAGTTGCTAAAAAAAATAAAAACGATACCTCCTGTTTTTCATAATAAGGAATGGATTAAGCAAACCATCCCATTTTCAATTAATAGTGGAATTCAAATTGTGAGATCTAAGTTGCTAAGCTATATTTTGGTGATTTTTGGTTCATTGGAAGCAGTTGCTATTTTTGATGTAGCTTCACGAGGGGCAAATTTAGTTGCCTTTACATTAAACGCTTTAAATAGTGCAATTTCACCATTTATCTCTTCGGCTTACGAGGAAGGGAATATGGAGCGATTACAATCCATAGTAAAGAAAACCAGTCGGTTAATCTTTTTGTTTTCACTTCCAGTAGCTCTAATATTTATATTTGGAGGTAAAACACTGGTTTCATATGTGTTTGGAGAAGAATATGTTCAGTCCTATGTTCCTTTGGTTATTTTGTGTCTTGGGCAATTACTTAGTTCTATGGTTGGCTCCGTGGGGCTTTTATTGAGTATGACTGGCAATCAAAAAGTGTTTTCAAAAAGCAATATTCAAATGTTGGTTTTTCATGTAATAGGAAGTATTCCAATGGTTATTTATTATGATGTTATTGGAGCAGCGATTATTTTCAGCACGTTGTTGATTTTACAAAACCTGTTGCTACTTCGATATGTGAGGAAGAAATTAAATATTAATACGGCTATTTTTTAAAAGAAACCAGAATTTAAAAAGTGATAAAAATAATATTCATAGCAGGAGATGGAAGGTCGGGCTCAACGCTTTTAGATACAGTTCTGTCTAATGTTGAAGAATCTATTTCGGTGGGTGAATGTCATCGTTTTTGGGTTCGTTATGTTGAAAATGAATCACATTGTGCTTGTTCCAAAGTAATGCAGAATTGTTCCCTTTGGAGCAAAGTAGAACAGAAGTTACAAGATAAATTCCCTGATTACTCTGCTTCTGAGTTTGAAAAAAAAGTTCGAGAAATTCAGTACTATAAGAATTTTAAAAGGATACCCTCACTACTTAAGTCTGAAGAATGGGTGTATTTCGCAGAAGTAGTAAAGGCTTTTTATACCACTATTTCAGAAGTATCCGAAAGTAAATGTATCATTGATAGCTCGAAAAGTATGCCATGGGCGTATCTATTACAGCAAATGGATGGCTTTGATGTTAGAATCATTCATCTGGAAAGAAACCTCACTGAAGTTGCTAATAGTTGGAAAAAAATAATTCGATTACCAGAGTATACCAAACGTGAAGTCTTTATGCCTAAAAAAGGCAACCTTTTAGT
>JAESTG010000019.1 GCA_016763715.1 Flavobacteriaceae bacterium | reverse complement strand
TTTTGCTGCGAGTTTCACTAATCGCGAGAATGATTTACCCGTTAATTTGCCTTCAAACCACAACATAATTTCCGTGTAATTTGGGTTAAATTGTTGGAGCAAAGACAAGTCTTTCATTTCGTTTAATGTATGCAAGGCTTTTTCGCGATTATCAAAATGATTACATGCAAAACCTAACACTTTAAAGAGTAATTTTTCTAAATCATTTAGTCCTCCATTTTTCTGAAAGTAACGCTGTTCTCCACGTAATTCATATTCTAATAAATCAAACTTTTTTGTTTCAACCCAAACTAAGAGCATTAATATTTTTGCTTGTTTTTTTAAATCTACTCTTAAATCTACTGAAGGTAATTCCAGCATATGATTCAATTGTTGTTTGCACAATTTAAATGAATCTATTCCAAAATAAGAGAGGGCAATTAAATAATAATGCCGCATTGTTACAGAAAGACTTACTTCTTGTTCATGTCTCTTTAAATACGATTCAAGCACTGGTATTTCTTCCACGGCTCTCTTAAATTCTCCCATTTCATTATAGGTAGTAATTTCATGATGCAGTGCTGCGTACTCAATAATATAGGTTAATCTCTCATGCGTTTTAAGTTGATTTTTAGGATAAAAAGTGCGCAAAAGATTAAGTGTGTCAAAGGCTTGATCATATTCCTTTAATCTTAAAAATGAGCTGTGTAAATTCAGTAAAGTCGTTGCATAGTTTACCACGTGTTGTTTAATCAATTTGGGGTTGGATTCAAATAAGTCTTTAGCCTTACAAATCCAGTAATGCATGTCTTCATCTAGACCTTTACCTTGGGCATAGAAATAATGAATGTTGATAAATTGCCTTTGAGCATGAAAAGTAGCTGGCATCTCATTTTTTTCCAGCATTGGCAGGTTCATTATTTTATCATAATCAAAAAGGGCCTTGTCGTTAAAATTGGTATACCCCATTCGTGAAATTATCTCATAAGTTTTTTTATACTTTTCATCAAATTCGGCTTCAATTTCTAGCATTTTAAAAACTGCCAATTGTTGCGTTTTAATATCATCAGAGTGATCTGGATTTATACCTGCAGGATGGTTTAGCCCTTCTAAATTTAATAGCTCTAATAATTTAAGATGATCACCTAATTCAATGGCCAAGGTTTTAGCCTTTTCAATCAACTTTGTGCAGCGTTTATAAAAGCCTTTGCTTTGTAATACACGAATATGAACTAAAAAGTCTGCCAACTGATATTGCGGCTCATGTTTTTGATTATACAAGGCTAAATCATTCAGTAAAGCACGATAGACGTAATCCTTTGCAGCATTGAATCGACCAATCCATTTTTCTTTGGCAAACTTTTCCTTAATTACCGCTTCGTCATAAGCTTCTTGGTTGTCAATTGCATCAAAAATAGCCACATATTTTTTTGCATCTTTTCCCGACATAGCGTTTAACCTAAACGCTCGTTTTTCACTTTTCGTTAATGTTTTTATTAATTTAAAAAGATGGTCGGATGGTTTTTTCATTTGGATTTTGAATCGCTATTTATTACTAGTTCTTTGGTAAACTACATGTGGCGTTAAGGGGTCGTTTTTCGCTAATTTTGGATGATCAAAAACACCTATTTTTTCCATCCCTAATTTTTTCATTATATGTTCTGATTTGATATTCGTTGCAGCGGTAATTGAATGAATAATAGGCATTTTTAACACAGTAAATCCATAGTTCAAACAGGCCAAAGCTCCTTCTGATGCCAAGCCCTGGTTCCATGCCGATTTTTGTAAGCGCCAACCAATTTCAAAACAAGGTGTAAAAAAAGCATCAAAAGTTGAGCGTATAATTCCAATGAAGCCAATAAACTCTCCGTTTTCTAACAAGTCTACAGCAAAAAAGGTATAACCTGACCTATTGTAAGTACTTTGCATGCGCTCAATCATTTCGGAAGATTCCTCCCTTGTTAAAAGTTTGGGTAAAAATTCCATCACTTCAGCGTCCGCATTAATTTTTGCAAATGGTTCATGATCGGACAATTTCCAATCTCTAAATCCTAAACGTGCTGACTGGAATAAATATGTTGTCTGCATTTGGGTTTCCTCATTTTTAAGGTTATTTAATTTTTTACAAACTTTTTAACCACTGACCTGCCGTCTGCAAAATGAACATTAACATAATACAGTCCAGCTGCTAAATCGGCAATATCTAAAAACGTATCGTTTGAAATGCTTTTGATATGTTTTCCTGTCGCGTCATAAAAATCAATTTTGTTTTCAATTGGAACCCCTAAGATTTGAATCCAATTTGTATTGGACGGATTTGGTATAATTTTCACATTTGTACCATCCAATTCATTTAGGTTGGCATAAACACCGTAATTAAATTCATGCACAATAGTTTCTCCTTGGTAATCTGCTTCTAGCGTCCATACTCCAAAAGGGCCTTCTTCAGGTAAATACCATGACCAATACCACCAAGATTTATTATAAGTTACTGTCAAATCGAAGTCCCAATCATTCCAAATAGTTCCATCAGGCATTTTAAGCCTGCAATTCAGTTCAGTCCCTTCCAATCCATCATGAAAATAAAATGCCGTATAAATTAGATCGCCAGGATAAAAATCATTGGACATATGCGGATCTTCATTAATTGTTGGGCAACCATGCTCTGGAACGGCGTCATGGGTTAAAATTGTATTTAAAGTAGGCTCACGATTGTCGGCTTGTGCCTCCCACCAAGAATCCGCATTCAAATCATTGCAATCTCCTGCATAAGGATCAATTAAATCACCGGCAGCATCATACACTTCTAAATGTAAATGTGGACCACTAGAACAACCTGAACTTGCAACAACGCCCAAAAATTCTCCTGCGCTTACCGCATCTCCAACTTCTTTATCTGTTAATGATCCACTTTTCATGTGCCCATACCAAGCAACAGAGCCATCTGCATGCTGAATGTAAATGGCATTCCAAGATCCAAAGCATTCACAATGGTCATCTTCAAAACCATCTGCCTTATTAATAATTACTCCTTCTTCTCCCGCAATTACCTCAACCAAATCATTTTCATACATGAACCAAGGAAAAGGCCATGTAAAAATATCTGTTCCTTTATGCCCATCATAGGTTCGTTCATTGCAATAATAATCGCCCAAAGCTGGTGTTGGGT
>JAESTG010000316.1 GCA_016763715.1 Flavobacteriaceae bacterium | reverse complement strand
TAGTCTACGCGAACTCTTAGCGTGTATGGTAGGGAAGGAAGTAATTATTGCTTATTTTTGTGCCATGCAATTGGATTATTCATTCGTCATTCCAGTATATAATAGACCTCAAGAAACGCAGGAACTTTTGGAAAGTTTTTTAGAACTTAGTTTTTCAAGGTCATTTGAAATTGTTATTGTTGAAGACGGTTCTTCAGAAACATCAGAAGGGGTGGTGAAATCTTTTTCATCACGGCTTAATATTTCGTATTATTTTAAAGACAATACAGGCCCTGGTGATTCTAGAAATTATGGGATGAGGAAAGCCAAAGGGAACTATTTTATCATTTTGGATTCCGATTGTCTTATTCCTCCTAATTATTTGAAAGCTGTAGATCAATTTTTAAAATCTACCTATTTTGATTGCTACGGTGGTGCGGATACGGCCCACGAAAGTTTTACTGCTTTACAGAAAGCTATCAACTATGTTATGACCTCATTTTGGACTACAGGAGGTATACGTGGTAGTGAAAAAAGCGTAACTAAGTTTGAGCCTAGAAGTTTTAATATGGGAATTTCAAAGAATGCTTTCGAAGCAACAGGAGGGTATGCTAAGATTCATCCAGGTGAAGATCCGGATTTGTCTCAGCGTATTTTAAAGGCTGGGTTTGCTACAACTTTTATTCCAGATGCTGTTGTATTTCATAAAAGAAGAATTTCTTGGGAGAAGTTCTATACTCAGGTGCAAAAATTTGGAATGGTGCGTCCTATATTGTCTAGTTGGCATCCTCGTTCATCAAAGATTACCTTTTGGTTTCCTACACTATTTGTATGTTTCGTCTTCTGCTCTATTTTAGCTGGAGTACTTTGGAACTGGATGGCATTAATTCCATTAGTTGGTTATCTTGGTTTGGTTTTTTTAGATGCATCCATTAAAAATAAAAGCCTAGCAATTGGTTCTCTTTCTGTCTTAGCCTTGTTTGTTCAATTTTTCGGATATGGGTTAGCTTTTCTGAAATCGACATTTTATATTCGATTTCTAAAGAAAGATCCGCAAAAGCAATTTCCTCACTTATTTTTTAAGTAATTTTATTCCATGACGGGTCAGAAAAAAAAACGCAAAGCTTCCAAAATAAAATCATTTTTGTTTTTTCTGCTTTTGGCACTAGTATTTTGGGTTCTCACTAAATTTTCTGAAGAAAACACAGCTGCTATAAATGCTAATTTGGTATTTACCAATTTACCAAGTTCAGTTTCTATTTCGTCTAAAACGACGACTGATATGGAATTCGATATTTCTGCCAACGGTTTTGAGTTCTTATCATATAATATGAAAACCCCTACTATCAATATTGATGTTTCTAGATATTATGAAGAAGGGGATACGTTGATTTCAATATCTGGTTCAGAATTAGGTGAAATTATCATAACAAATTTAGGTAATGATATACGGGTTGGTAATCTTTCCCTTAAAACTTTAAGCGTACACTTAGATGTTATTGTGTCTAAAAAAGTCCCTATAACATTTATTTCCGAAGTAAGTTATAGAGAAGGATATAAAATGGTGGGAGCACCAATTCTTATACCAGATTCGGTGGTGATTTCTGGGCCATCTGCCGCGGTAGAGTTAGTTGGTAGTATAAGTACTGAAACATATAGTAACGAGGATGTTTCAGAAACTCAAGAAGGAGTGATTGGACTTCATATAGAAAAAGACTCAGAAATCTCTCTTTCTAAAGAAACTGTTAGTTTAAGAATGGTAGTGGAAGAATTTGCTCAAAAACGATTAACATTACCAGTGCAGGTTATTAATGTGCCTCAGGATATTAAACTGAAGCTATTACCCGAAAATATCGTAATAAGTTTTGATGTGTCGGTGAATCAATTCAATAATATTTCAGAAAATGATTTTAAAGTTGTCTGTGATTTTGCTTTACAATCTTTTGGAGAGAATATTTTGGCGCCAAAATTGGTCGAACAACCTGATGGTTTGTATCATATTGACTGGAGCACAAAAAAGGTGGAATATTTAATTTTTAAGTAATTGAAAATCATAGGACTTACTGGAGGAATTGGGAGTGGTAAAACAACTGTGGCTGGTTTTTTTTCCGAACTGGGCGTGCCTGTGTATATAGCCGATATAGAAGCCAAAAAACTAATGAACCGATCCAAGGTTATACGTAAAAAGCTAATTGCTTTGCTAGGCCCAGAGACCTACATAGAGGAAGGAGTCAATCGGAAGTTTGTCGCCAATGCTATCTTCAATAATAAAGAATTACTAGCACAAGTGAATAGTATTGTACATCCCAAAGTGGCCAGTCATTTTATGAGGTGGATGAAAAAACAAAATGCCTCTTATTGTATCAAAGAAGCAGCTATTCTCTTTGAAAATGGGAGTTATCAAAATTGTGATGCTACTATTTTAGTAACGGCACCAATTTCCCTGAGAATAAAGCGGGTATTGAAAAGAGACGATATGACTCTAACTGCTATCGAGGATAGAATGTCAAATCAATGGAAGGATGAGAGGAAACTTAAGTTAGCAGATTATCATATTGAGAATACCAGCCTAACGACAACGAAAGTCAGAGTTATAGAACTTCACGAACTTATTTTAAAAGGGTAGCCACCTGCTTAAAAAACCTTTTGTTAACATTTGGTTAAACACGCCAACGGCTAAATGTTAAAATCTTAATTTTGAATCATGAACAAAAAGTTGTTTGCCCTACTTATTGGATTAATGACGTTGTCGCTTATAGGGATTGTTTTTGTTCAAGCTTACTGGATTAATAATGCTTATCAAACGAAGGAAGAACAATTTACTTTCAACGTAAGGCAAATATTGATTGAGGTAGCTAGTAAGGTTCAGCTGAGGGAGACGGAAGATTATTATCGCTTATATAGTGGATTGGTGGATAGTTTAGATCAGCCAGATAATGTAAGTGTAAATGAACTTATTTACCGTATTGTAAATAAAGATAAAAATGAAACCATTATATTTTCAGATGGCATCATTGAGGAGGATTATAAGTTGTCTTCTGGTTTTTTTGATACCGAATTTGATAGTATTCAATTCAAAAAGATTACCACTGGTGTGCTAAAGGGCACATATTACTCTGCCTAGAAGGTGAGCTTCTTACTGAGCTAGACGATGGGCGTTGTTTTGTTCTCACGCCTGGTTCGAG
>JAESTG010000315.1 GCA_016763715.1 Flavobacteriaceae bacterium | reverse complement strand
TGGCCGTATTCAGAAGTAATAAAGAAATTTATGCACAACTAATTGACGATGTAAACGGTAAAACGATTTCGGCTGCATCTTCAAGAGATAAAGATATTGACGTTTCTAAAGTGAATAAAACGGAAGCAGCAAAATTAGTAGGTATGGCAATTGCCGCAAAAGCTACTAAGGTTGGTGTGGAAAGTATCACATTTGATCGAGGCGGTTACTTGTATCATGGAAGAGTTAAATCATTGGCTGAAGGTGCTCGCGAGGGCGGACTAAAATTCTAAGAATATGTATCAAGATTATAAAAACGTAGAAACAGTTAAACCTAGCGGTTTAGAATTGAAAGATCGTTTGGTTGGTGTACAACGTGTAACCAAAGTAACCAAAGGTGGTCGTGCTTTCGGATTTTCAGCTATTGTTGTTGTTGGTGATGAAAATGGTGTAGTTGGACAAGGACTTGGAAAATCAAAGGACGTCGCAAGTGCAATTGCAAAAGCTATTGAGGACGCTAAAAAGAACTTGGTTCGTATTCCATTGAACAAAGTCACACTTCCACACGAACAAAAAGGAAAGTATGGTGGAGCAAGAGTAATATTATTACCTGCGGCTCCTGGTACAGGAGTAATTGCTGGAGGTGCTGTACGTGCTGTATTGGAAGCAGTTGGAATTCATGATGTATTATCAAAATCTCAAGGATCATCAAACCCTCATAATGTGGTAAAGGCTACATTTGATGCTTTGTTGCAATTGCGTAGTGCACAGACTGTAGCTAAGCAAAGAGGTATTTCACTTGAGAAATTGTTTAAAGGATAAAAAGCAAGAAGATGGCAAAAATTAAAGTAACCAAGGTAAAGAGCGCAATTAATCGCACTCAAAACCAAAAGAGAACGCTCGAAGCTCTAGGCCTTAAGAAAATTGGTCAAGTAGTGGAGCACGAAGACACGCCAAATATTCTTGGTATGATAAAAAAAGTTAATCACCTAGTTTCAGTAGAAACTAAATAAGAAATTCGCAATGGATTTAAGTAACTTAAAACCAGCTGAAGGCTCAGTAAAAAACAAAGGAAAGCGCGTTGGTCGTGGACAAGGTTCTGGTAAAGGTGGAACCGCTACACGTGGTCACAAGGGAGCTAAGTCTCGTTCTGGTTATTCTAAGAAATTAGGATTCGAGGGTGGGCAAATGCCACTACAACGTCGTGTGCCTAAGTTTGGTTTCACAAATATTAACCGAAAGGAGTACCAAGGAGTAAATTTGGATACTCTTCAGAGATTAGTCGACGAAAAGCAAATCAAGGATGCATTGGACTTTGATACAATAGTGAGTCTAAGGTTGGCTAGGAAAAACGAGATGGTGAAGATATTGGGTAGAGGAGAGTTAAAGGCGAAGTTAAAAGTATCTGCTCATAAATTCACTGCAACGGCGAAAGCGGCTATCGAGGCTGCTGGTGGCGAAGTAGTTGAGTTGTAATATATTTTACAGATGAAACTTATTAATGACATAAAAAATGTTTGGAAAATAGAAGAACTACGTAACCGTATTATGGTAACGTTAGGTCTTTTATTGGTATACAGATTTGGCGCACAAGTACCACTTCCAGGAATCGATGGAGACTTACTTGGAAATTTTCAAGGAAATTTTCAAGGTGGTGGAATTGGTAGTTTATTAAATGCTTTTACGGGTGGTGCTTTTGCAAAAGCCTCCGTTTTTGCTTGGGTATTATGCCATATATCTCTGCTTCTATTGTGGTACAGTTAATGCAAATTGCAGTACCTTATCTTCAGAAGTTACAAAAAGAAGGAGAAAGTGGAAGAAAGAAGATTACTCAAATTACTCGTTGGCTAACAATTGGTATTTGTTTGGTTCAGGCACCAAGTTATATTGCTGGAATGCGATATTTAGGAGTTCCTGATGAGGCGTTTATTCTTGGATTAACACCTACATTCTATGTGTCATCTATACTTATCCTAGTTACAGGATGTATATTTGCCATGTGGTTAGGAGAGAAGATTACTGATAAAGGAATTGGTAATGGTATTTCTATCTTAATTATGGTAGGTATTATTGCTACATTACCTCAGTCATTTGTGGAAGAACTTGGTTCAAGTTCTATCATGCTTGTATTAATCGAATTGGTTATCTGGTTTGTGATTATACTGCTCTGTATCATGCTGGTGCTGGCAGTCAGGAAAATTCCAGTTCAGTATGCAAGAAGAACGGCTAGTGGTGGATATGAGAAAAACATATTTGGAGGAGCAAGGCAATTCATTCCGTTAAAGCTAAATGCTTCTGGAGTAATGCCTATAATCTTTGCACAGGCATTGATGTTTGTTCCAACGGCCGTTGCAGGTATGTCTGATGCCTCCTGGGCACAGTCAGTCTTAGCTACTTATAGTGATATATTTGGGCTTTGGTACAATGTTACCTTTGCTTTATTGATTATCATTTTCACATACTTCTATACGGCGATAACGGTTCCAACCAATAAAATGGCAGATGATTTGAAACGTAGTGATGGATTTATTCCTGGTATTAAACCTGGAAGCGATACAGCAGAATACTTAGATAGAATTATGTCGCAAATAACATTACCAGGATCTGTATTCTTGGCATTGGTTGCTATATTCCCTGCTTTCGTAGTGAAATTGATGAATATTCAACAGGGATGGGCATTGTTTTATGGAGGTACTTCACTATTAATTATGGTGGGTGTGGCTATCGATACCATGCAACAGATCAACTCTTACTTATTAAATCGTCATTATGACGGGTTAATGAAAAGTGGGAAAAATACAAAAGCAGTAGCATAATTATAACTATGGCAAAACAACCAGCAATAGAACAAGATGGAACCATTGTAGAAGCATTATCTAATGCAATGTTCCGTGTGGAACTGGAAAATGGTCATGTTGTTACAGCGCACATTTCGGGAAAGATGCGTATGCATTATATTAAATTGTTACCCGGTGATAAAGTTAAATTGGAAATGAGTCCTTATGATTTATCAAAGGCTCGTATAACTTATAGATACTAAGAACGAATATTTCGTTCCTATCTAAATAAAAATTGTAAAACAGATGAAAGTTAGAGCATCCGTTAAAAAAAGAAGTGCCGACTGCAAGATTGTTCGCAGAAAAGGCAGATTGTATGTAATTAATAAAAAGAACCCAAGGTTCAAACAAAGACAAGGATAAGTTATGGCAAGAATCGCAGGTGTAGATATTCCTAAACAAAAAAGGGGTGTAATCGCGTTAACATATATCTTCGGAATCGGTAGTAGCCGTGCGAAGGATATATTGGAGAAAGCCGGAGTTAGCGAAGACAAAAAAGTAAACGAATGGGACGATGATGAAATCGGGAAAATTCGTGAAGCTGTTGGGTCTTTCAAAATCGAAGGTGAATTACGTAGCGAAGTTCAATTAAGCATTAAGCGCTTAATGGACATAGGTTGTTACAGAGGTATTCGTCATAGAGCTGGTCTTCCTTTAAGAGGACAACGCACTAAGAATAACTCAAGAACAAGAAAAGGAAAACGTAAAACAGTTGCTAACAAGAAAAAAGCAACTAAATAATCA
>JAESTG010000314.1 GCA_016763715.1 Flavobacteriaceae bacterium | reverse complement strand
TCTGATGGTTTAGAGCAGGCTGCTCGTTCTGCACGTTATCGCATATTCACAAAACACTGTGGCCCTAATGATGTATTACTGCAAGGGCATCATCTGGATGATCAGATTGAAACTTTTTTTATGCGTGCTATTCGTGGCAGCGGTTTAACCGGCTTAGCGAGTATTCCTAAGCAAAGGTCTTTATCTCGAGATAATGCCTGCCAAATATTGCGGCCTCTTCTAAATATCGAAAAAAATCAACTCCTTGAATACGCCAAAAATCATCAACTTAACTGGGTTGAGGATGAATCGAATCAAGATTCTAAGATAGATAGAAACTGGTGGCGCAATGAATTGTTGCCACAAATTTGGCAGCGTTATCCAGAACAGAAGAGATCGCTATCCCGCACCATTAATACTATTCAACACGAGCAAAGCTTATTACAGAGCTTATTGCTGGCTTCAATAAACGACAAGACAGTTTTAAATACTGAGCAGCAACCAGCGGATATAAAAATCCATCCAGCTTTGAAAGATATTCCCAGCTTTAATTTGTTATTGATTCAGGATTTTGATCAAGCAGCTAGCTTGAGTTATCTGCGCGCTTGGCTTGCCCAATATGTGGATATTTTACCTTCTGCCATACAAATGCAAAGTATCTATGTTGATATGGTTCTTGCTCGATCAGATGGTGAACCCAAGGTTAGTTGGTCATCATCAACTTTATATCGCTATCAAAATTCTTTGTATTTAATTGATAGTGATACTTTTAATAGAGTAAGGCTTAATGATGATTCATTAAGTGATAGAGCAGCTGAATGGCAAGGTGAGGATCTGGATTGCTTTTTAGGTAAGTTAGTTTGTCATGAGCAAGTTGATAGCTTTAGTTTAATACCAGGGCAATATAGGGTCAGAAACTGGCAAGCGGGTGATATCGCAAAGCCTTCTGGGCGTTCAACTCGGAAGATGAAAAAGTGGTGGCAAGATTACAATGTGCCAAGTTGGGTTCGAGAGCACTGGCCAATTATTGTGCATAAAGAGAAGAATGAAATAGCCGCTATCCCCGGATTATTTGTTTGCCAGGGTTATTGCGTAAACGAAGGCCAGTCTGGCTGGTTCGCTGAATATAAGGTGATTTTAAAATGAACAAACTATTGAAATTGAGTTTAAATTGGCAGCAAGCCACTTTTATTGCCACTATCTATGGTGTATTAGCGCTAATAACAGTCTCTGCTGATGTGAGCAAAAAGGTATTACAGGTAGATGCTAGTTTATCGATTGCGGAGCAGGTTGAGTTTGAAAAAGCACCTTTCATTCTATTGGAAGGAGAGCCATCGACATTAGCCGAAGAAGGTTTAGGCGGTTATAAAGTCGAACTGATTGCACAGTTGAACCAAGACCAAAGCTATACCTTATATAGCAAAATCTATAACTACACTAAGTCTGGTTATACCTTGCTAGGTACGCCAAGTATTAAACTTAAATACCAATCGCTAGGCCTTATTGAGTTTGAGTCTGAGGTGGCTGGGCCCGTTTCTTTACAAGTGGAAATTGTGAAGCAAGCGGAAATGAGTACAGACGAATTAGGCTTTGATCAAATGGTTAGGTGAATTCGTCATCAAACAGCAAGAATTCCGCTAATAAATTGACACTATTGTAAATAAGTGTCTACTAGTCGGTACTAATTACTTACATACTATTGTATATCCATCAGAATAAAGCATAATCTTCTCCTTAAAATTGGCATCGGATGCTTGTTTTACAGGAAATCTAGTTAAGACATCTCATCTGTAAAATAATCCCCTCAAATGTAAAAGAATCAGCGTTACATAACATGACGTTGCTATCATTCTCGCGTTAGTTCTGTGCAACAAGATTTTCTGAAGGTTATACAAGCATGATCACATATCCGAACTTCATTAGGATGCTCCTGGGGGGAATGTTATTAATTTCTCAAATGTCCTTTGCTTTTGTTATTGATAACGATAAAACATCAGACCAGGGGGGCTTTTTTAGTGTGGACGTAGGCGATGCTGGCGAGACTGATACAGTATTAATTACAGACCCTGGTGCAACTCGTAAAGGTGAAGATATTGCATATGCTTATCATTCATATGTTGTAATCAGCGGTGCTGCTCAACGGCTTTCAGGAAGCTCCCCTTCTTTAGTTTCTGAAGATAAGGTGCGTAGTTCAGGTTCCTTCACAGGAGCTAGTGCCAATACTATTAATTGGTCAATTGAAAGTTCTATTGCAAATGATTCCCTACAAATGCGAAATGTTATTACCTTTACGGCAGACGTAGGCAGCAATTTAGGTGATTTACAATTTATTCAATATCTTGATGAAGACGTTTTAAGTGCAGGTGATGATTTTTTCTTTATTCGTGGCTCTGTTTCAAATCATGATATTGAGCTTTACACAATCGATGATGACAATTCGGTTGCTCTGGGTATTAGTCATGGTGGAGCTCAGTTTTCTGATCAGGGATTAGTCAATGCGACTTTTAATGGTTGGGGAGTATGTATTTATAAAGGCAGTGGCTCTGAGTTAACTTCAGGCAGCTATGCGTATACCCCTGAGGGTTTGGTATGTTCTGAATTAAGTACTAAAACAGATACCCATGTCGATGTAGGTGATGTATTCGGTGCTGTAGACATTGTATCAGCAATGGCTTGGACAGTAACTTCAGATCAGCAGCAAGCAATTATTGTAACTACTTTAGGTGGAATTCCTGATGTTGGTGTTGCGGTAGCTGTAGATGATTATGAAAGCGTTACTGAAAATAATACAGCTAATAACGTTGTTGAAATTAATGTTTTAGAAAATGATGTTGCTCTTGATACTCCGGTCTCAGCGGGAGCCTTTACAACCCCCGCAAACGGCACTATCTCAACGGTTGGATCCGTTGTGCGTTATACCCCCAATCTTGAATTCTTTGGTAGCGATAGTTTCACATATCAAATCACTGATAAGTCTGGAGATACAGACTCTGCACTCGTAACTATTACTGTTTTAGAAGACTCCGATGGTGATAACGTTAGTAATAATGATGAAGCTAGCAATGGTACTGATATAAATAATCCTGATACTGATGGCGATGGTAAAAGTGATGGTGAAGAAGGTACGATTGATAGCGATGGTGATGGGATTATCGATGCGTTAGAGCCTGAAAATCAAGATTCTGATGGTGATGGTGTGCCTGATGAGTTTGATGGTTCGAATAATGATGCAAGCAATGATAGTGATGGAGATGGTCTTAGTAATACTGTCGAGCAAGCGCGCGGCACCAATCCATTATTAAAAGATACTGATGGTGATGGTAAAAATGATGATATTGAAGGCTTAACGAATACCGATGGCGACAGCAAAATCGACGCTCTGGAATCTTCATTAATTGATACCGATAACGACGGTGTTAATGATGAGCTGGATGCTGAGAATACTAATCCAAATAACGATACTGACGGTGATGGTATCAGCAACGCTAATGAAGTTGCAGCCGGTACAGATCCGAATAATGGAGCAAGTACACCGATTGATACCGACGGTGATAAAATTCCAGATGCGGTTGATACCGATGATGATAACGACTTTTACAATCTCTCGAATTAAATTGATAAAAAATGCAAAGCCAGCGTACATTAAAACGATTCGGGTACATAATAGCTGTAGCTCCCTATTTTGGGTGTCGATAGCAGGAAAAATATCGAATAAAATCATCACAAGTAAACTCATTGCTACCAGAAGGGAGATTAGCACATTTCCAACAAGTAATATAGCTTTCAAATGAGTGGCATAGATATACAACAATGCCGAAATAATAATAAAAATGGCTGTCAATCCTGGGCGACCTAATTGATTGGATAGGTAAAATCCAGCAGCGACACCCAAAACACTAAGAACAATGTAAAAGTTATATCCCGCTTTTTCAGAAATTACTCGTGAAATAATGACCTTCTCAGGTTTATTGATGGAGTCCACATTGACATCAAAAATATCATTGACAACATTCCCTGCTGCGGCAATTAGTGTGGAAGCTAAAACTAGTAGACCAAACTGAAAATCATTCATTGCTATTATCACCGCGCTTTTTCCGAAAAGAACATATTTAATAATCACCTGAACGCAGATAATCATTAATATGTTGATGGGTCTTATGAGCTTAAAATAGGCTAAGATTTTGGGCATCATTATTTTTTAATTAATCAGTCGTATTTGGCACTTGCATCGCCATTACTTATCCACTTTCCTTGCACTTTGAGTACTTGTTCAATGACGTCACGAACGGCTCCTCTACCTCCTTTTTTATGAGAGATGTATTTACATATAGCCTTTATTTCTGGCACTGCGTCTTGCGGACAAGTAGGTAGTCCAACAATTTTCATTGGTGCAAGATCGGGAATATCGTCACCCATGTATAGTACGTTGTCGTGTCCAATTTGATTGGCACTAAAGTATTCCTTTAAAATTTCGGTTTTATGATGGGCTCCCAAGTGAATATCGGTAATACCTAAGCCCTGTAGACGCTTACGAACACCTTCATTAGTGCCGCCACTAATGATACACACGTTATATTGATGATCTACGGCTGTTTTAAGAGCGTACCCATCTTTAATATTCATGGTTCGAAACATTTCTCCTTCTGTGTTTACTATAATAGTTCCGTCTGTTAGAACGCCGTCTACGTCAAAAATAAAGGTGGTGATATGTTGAAGGTATTCTTTATAGCTTTTTTCCATGATTCTTTTTTAATATCGATTGGGTTAACAAGGTGTATATTTCTGGCACAGATGCATCCAAAGTGCCAGATTGTTGAGCATCGTTCAGTAATTGCAGGTGATTCTCAATTGTTTTAATATCATTTCGTTTGGCAGGGCCAGTTTGGGCTTCACTTGGGGATAAACTACCCATTTTCTGAGCCGTTTCTAGGATAAGAGGTTTTAGAAGATAAAGTCGAGTCTATTCTCGGCAATGATTTCTTCAGAAATATGATATAGATGGTTGGTGAAATTATTTACAAATACAGCTGCTAGGTGAAGCTTTTTACGTTGCTCAGAATTTATTTCAACTATCTTTTCAGAAATACTATCTCCTAATTTCTTCAAGGTTTTTAAGTCCGAAGCATTCTTAGCTTCAATACAAATGGGTATAGATCTAAAATCGACAATCCGATCCTTGGAAAAGGTTTGCAATGGATAAAAGACACCAGTATTGTTTTTCTCTGAAAGAATGCTCATAGGAACACTACCCGAAGTGTGAACCACCAAACGATTTTTGAAAGGTAGTTTTTTTGAAAAATTAGGAATTACATCATCGGGTAATGCGATGATGCAAACATCTGCGTCTATCAATTCAGAAAGTACTGTGGTGCAATTTTTAATAGGAGGATTTGTAATCTCAGATCGATTATAAATTTGAACAATATTTACATTGTCGGTATCCAAGAATGCACGAACCAAGTGTTGCGCCACATTTCCAAAACCTAGGATTACAATATTCATAGGGCTAAAATACAATTTTAAAGAAAAGGTATAAAGCTTTAAAACTTTTAGAAGTAGATTTTTTAGAAAGATTTCTAGTTCTCTATTTGTACTTTAAATTGTAAATAGTGTGTTCGTAATAGTTAACTTTGCTTTCTAATGGAAATGAATGATATAAATTCAGAAGAAGATGTACTTCTTCTCGTACGAACGTTTTATGGAAAAGTACGGAAAGATGATTTACTAGGCCCTATATTTAATGGAGTTATTAAAGATTGGGAAGAGCATTTTAAAAGGCTCACTACTTTTTGGGTAAGCAACTTATTTTTCAGTAAAAAATACATAGGAGATCCGCTGCAAAAGCATGTTGAAGTGGATACAACATACCACGGAAGTATTAATGAAATGCATTTTGGCGTATGGCTCAATCTCTGGTTTGAGACTATAGATGAGTTATTTAAGGGAGACGTTGCACAAGTAGCCAAAAATCGAGCAAGAAATATGAGTACTTTTATACATCTAAAAATGTTCGAAGCACGGAAAAATAGAGATCAAAAATAATCCAGATACCTTAACAGATTTAACTAGAAATTCTGTGTCTAATTAACTAAATTTGCCAAAATTCGTAAGAATGCAAAAGAAACTTGCTTCCATCCTCTTTTCAACCCGTCTCACCGCTGTTTTATTTATTGTTTTTGCTGTTGCGATGGCCATAGGAACCTTTTTAGATAGAGCCGCCGAAACATCTCCAACTCCATATTCTAGAGAGATGATATACAATACTTTGTGGTTTGAGGCCATTATGGTGTTTTTTGTAATCAATTTTGTTGGAAATATTTTTCGATTCAGATTATATAAAAAGAAGAAGTGGGCAACGTTAACTTTACACTTGTCGTTTATTCTCATTTTAATAGGAGCATTTGTTACAAGGTATATTGGGTATGAAGGATTGATGCCTATAAGAGAAGGGGCTACAGAGAGCTCTTTTCTTTCTACCGAAACCTATTTAAAAACATTTATTGATGGTGATTATAAAGTAGATGGGGTTGCTCAAAGGAGGAATCTTGCTTTAGAGGAGTTGGACTTATCTGAAAGACTCAATAACGATTTTACCATCAATACCGATTATAACAAACAACCACTTACTATTAAATACAAAGACTTTGTGTCTAATGTGAAAGAAGGTTTTATTGCTTCTGAAGATGGGGATGAATATTTGAAGATTGTAGAAAGCGGTTCTGGACAAGGGCATGATCATTGGCTCAAAAGAGGAGAGGTTGCAAATCTTCACAATGTTCTTATTGCACTAGATAAACCTACGGTTGGAGCTATTAATATTTCAATTGGAGAGGACGCATATAATATTGAAGCCCCTTTTGATGGGTTTTATATGAACATGTCCGAAGTGAGAGCTGCGGGTATTGATCCTACTGAGGTACGAGGAAGCGATGTGCAAGAAATTATGACACGTTTTCGAAATTCATTTGTAAAGGATAGCGTTCAAAATTTAGCGTTGCGTGCCTTGTATAGCATGGGAGGGATGCAGTTTGTAATTCCGGAGCCTGTGGCCAAAGGAAGATATGGTCCCGTAAAAGTAGCCTTACCTGAAAAAACGAATCAGGATGTTTTGGTTTTGGAATTAAATTCTATGGGAGAGACTCAAACCGTTGAACTTTTAGGAGGTAAATTTATGACTACAGACCCTGTAAGAGTTGATATTGCAGGTTTAAAGGTCTATCTTAGTTATGGAGCTAAAGAATTGGAATTACCATTCAGTATTACTTTAAATGATTTTATAGCTGACAAATATCCTGGGACTGATAGAGGCTATTCAGCATATCGAAGTAAACTTACTGTAAATACTAGCGATACAGATTTCTATGACTATGATGTCTATATGAACAATATTCTGGATCATGGAGGATTTCGATTTTTCCAAGCTTCATTTGATCCTGATGAGAAAGGAACAGTGTTGTCTGTGAATCACGATTTCTGGGGGACTTGGATTACATATATTGGTTACTTTTTATTGTATTTCGGACTATTGGCCATTCTGTTTGATCGAAATACTCGATTTGCTGATCTGAAGAGAATGTTGAATAAGGTGAAAGATAAAAAGGCAAAATTGATTACCATAATTGTTTTATTGTTTTCTTTTTCTGGGATTGCTCAAGAAACATCACATGCGCGTCGTGCTACTTTAGATCAGATAGATTCTATAGTTGTAGCAAATACTATTGACAAAGTACACGCCGAAAGGTTTGGTCGATTGGTGGTACAGGACAATGGTCGTATGAAGCCCATAAATACGTTTGCAAGTGAGATTCTACGAAAAATTAGTGGGGAAGATAAGTTTGGCGATTTGAATGCAAATCAAGTTTTTCTTTCCATGACAGAAATTCCTCAATTGTGGTTTGAAGTTCCAATCATGAAATTGGATTGGAAGAATGACAGTATTAAACGAATTATTGGGGTTCCTAAAGATGTTTCAGAAGCTGCAATAGTTGATTTGCTAGATGGTCAAATGCGAAATAAATTAGGTCCTTATTTAGTGGAAGCTACCTCTAAGGCCAACCCTAATCAATTTGAGAAGGATTTTATAAAGCTGAACGAGAAGACGTACATTTTGGATCAGGCACTTAGTGGTGGACTACTTAAGTTATTCCCTATTCCAGGGGATCAAAATAATAAATGGATTTCAAGACCCGAATTGGGGAGTGCCAATATTAAAGGACAGGATTCTGTCTTTGTCTCTGAAATACTTTCGGCCTATCGTCTTGCGCTAGATTATGCCAAACGTACAAATGACTATACAGAGGCAGATAAGGCATTAGACCTTATTATAGACTATCAGAAAAAATATGGTTCCGACGTTTTGCCTTCAGAAAAGAAGGTAGGTATTGAGATTGCGTACAATAAAGCAAATTTATTCAATCGCTTATACCATTATTTCGCCTTGTTTGGGTTTTTGATGTTCACGTTTGTGATTGTGCAAATTTTTGTTGAAAAAAAATGGCTTGTTTTTGCTATAAAAACTTTAAAGGTTGGTGTATGGATGCTTTTTGCATCTATGATTGGGGGGCTAGTTGCACGCTGGTATATTAGTGGTCATGCCCCTTGGAGTGATGCCTATGAAAGTGTTATTTATGTAAGTACAGCGACGGTGTTTTTTGGTCTAGTTTTTGGCAGAAAAAGCGATTTAACCGTTGCGTCTACCGCCTTTGTAGCCGCTATGTTGTTGTGGGTAGCACATTTAAATTGGTTAGATCCTGCAATAGCAAACATACAGCCAGTTTTAGATAGTTACTGGTTAATGATTCATGTGGCAGTGATTGTTGCTAGTTATGGTCCATTCGCTTTAGGTTGGATACTTGGTGCTACAACCATGCTGTTGATGATTTTTACTACCAAAAAGAACAAAGCTAAAATGGATCTCAACATAAAAGAACTCACCATTATTATTGAGATGGTACTAACCGTTGGTCTTGTGATGTTAGCCATTGGGAATTTCTTAGGTGGACAATGGGCAAATGAGAGTTGGGGTCGTTATTGGGGATGGGACCCAAAGGAGACATGGGCGCTCATTAGTATTATGATTTATGCATTTGTAATTCACATGAGACTAGTTCCTGGACTTCGTGGAAGATGGTTTTTTAGTGTGATGGCAGTTTTTGCCTTTGCGTCAATAATGATGACCTATTTTGGAGTTAATTTCTATCTAACTGGGCTACATTCATATGCTAGTGGGGATGTACCTGTAACTCCTAGCTTCGTTTTCTACCTTTTTGGGACCATGCTACTTTTAAGTGTGTTATCCTACTTTCAGTATAAAAAACACTATGTAAAAAAAGGATAAGCTTTTACACTTATCCTTTCTCGCCATACTAATTATAAACAATAGTCAATTAGGTTCTATGGAACGCTAATGGGGGAAAATATCTTTATAGCTATTTAATTCAGACTGTTTTTGTTAAATAATGATGCTAGTTATAAATATAGTCTGGTTGGGAATCCACCAAACGATAGTCTTGCTGAATTTGTTCTCCTATTTCGAGCTTTTCGTACAAGTCTTTGGTTAATTCTTCAATTTCGTGTTCCGTGGTTTTTAGTTTTCTCGCTATTTTATGATTTTCTTTTCCTTCGGAAATATATTGTAATAACTTAATTTCCAATCCGTCAAGATCGTAATGCATGATCAAATTTTCCAAATAAACATCTTCCACTAATTTTTCAGTTTTCTTTCTAACCGAACTGGCCTCTTGTCTTTTTATGAAAATACGTAGCTCTGTCTGTCTTATAATGTTTTCCTCTTTGATGGATTGCATACGAAACATGATAGCATAGGTTATGATAAGCATTTCAGCAATACTAGCCGCTTTAATATGTGTGGTTTGTGTTGATAAAAAGTTAATTCCAAGTGGATTCAACACAAAGAAGTCAATACAAAATAGCAAAGGGATAAATGAAGCGATAACTAAAAACTTAGCATAGTTCTTTTTGCTGAATAGATAAATACCCGCCAGAAAATAAGTGGTAAGTATAGTAAACAACACAACATTGGTGCCTATGAAATATATTGGGTTTTGAGAAGCCCATCCCATAGCCATTAAAATAGCCGATAACCCAAATAAGGTAATAGTGATATATTTAAGCTTTGGGAGAAATTCATTGAGATTTAGGTATTTTGATACAAAGAGTGCTCCAAAAATGGTTGCTATAAATGAAAACAACGTTTGGTTATTCAAAAGAAGCTCTAAATTGTCCAATCCTAATAGCGAAAACAATCCGTCGCTAAAAAAAAGTAATATAGACATCGTAACTAGAGATAATGAATAATATAAAAAGGTTTTCTCTTCAAACAGAAAGAAGCAAACCAAATTGAGTAAAACCAACATTACTGCAAACCCATAATAAAGTCCTTGTCTAAAAATTGTATGAGAATCTATAGAAGCCTCATTTCTTACTATTGAATTATCTTCCAATGAAGCCCCTGCTGAATTGTTGTCGACAAGAACAAATTTGTAGGAATTTTCCGAAAAACTAAATCCCTCACCAAAATTACCGAAACCATTGTTGTAATAGAAATTGCTATCAATTGAAGTCATATTTGAAGACGGATTGACTACACTATCTGGATCATTAAATACAGAATCGTCTTGTACCTTTAGGGCACTGTTTTCAATGGATTTGAGGTTTATACTCTTGGTGGAGACATCCACAGAATGTACTTTCTTTTTTGCTTCAGCGTTGAGGCAAAAAATGAGGGTAAAAAGGATCAATACTGACTTCATAGTAAGTAGGTTTTTGTAATTTGGGTACTTCAATATACAAAAATTATACACTTTACCTAATATTTTTGCGTTTCATCGATAAAATGAAAAATATAATAAATATTTGAGATAAGTCAATCTGTGAGAATTTCAAGTAACTGGATGTCTACTACGTTGTTAAATTGTTGTATTCGTGTTATTTACATGCTATGTTGTTTTGATTGTAGCAGAGTTCTCACCTCTTTCTTTTTAACAATACATTTTAAAAAAGAGTAAGACGAAATACGTATTCAAATAGAGTTGAGCGGTGGGTGAGAATTTCTGGTTACAATTGACTCCAGTATGGTAAAACTATCTTAATCAAGTCCTGAAATCACCTTATGATAGAAACCTATAAATGATTCGTCACTATTAAAATTGAGTTTTTTCCGTAAACGATATCTTTTTGTATACACACTTTCTGTTGAAATACTCAAATTTCTACTTATTTCTTTTGAATTGGTATCCAAAATAATAAATGATAAAAGTTGTTCGTCTTCTTTAGTAATGTTGGGAAATTCTTTTCTTACATAGAAAAAGAAATTTTGGTTTAATTGAGTTGAAAATGAATTGAGTTGCTTCAAGTGGTTTTGACCATGGATAATTTCTGAAAAGGACAGTTTTAAAGAATTAACCACATTTTGATCTACGGTACCTTTTTTTAGTTCTTTTATTTTAGTTTTAACAACATCTAAGAAATTTTCAATTTTATTAACTTGATTGGCAAATGAAATTAGGTGATCTTGACTAAATTTAATTTTTTCTTTCAATAATTCTTCATGAAGTTGTTGGTTTTTTAGTTTTATTTCAATCGAATATTTTTCTAAATCGGAAATAACTTTACTTTTTTGAATGCTGTCTATTTTTCGTTTTTTGTTTTTAATGATAAGATAGGAGATGCCTAAAATTAATAGAGAAATAGACAATATAACTGTAATTAAGATTCTACTTAATTTACTTTCAGATTTAAATTTTTCAATAATGTATTCATTTTCGGTCAAGTTATGTTCAAGGTTAAGAGCAAGAATCCTGTCTTGACTATTTATAGTATAAAGTTCCAATGATATGTCAGTATAAAGCCTATTGTATGCTAGTGCTTTGCTGTAATTTCCTAGAGAGTCATACACCTTTACATATTCATCATAGACCCCTTGCAGGTATTTTTTGTAATCGTATTTTTTTGAAATATCTTCTGCTTTTTTTAAATAAACTAATGCTTCACTAAAGTGCCCTTGTTTAATTTCTATACTTGCCAAATGGAGTATACAATAGGTTTGTCCTTTTGGGTATCCAGCATTCAATAATATTTTTTCAGCATTAAAAAATAGTTCTTTAGCTTTGTTATAATCTTTTTCAAGCTTATACCATTCGCCAATATGAACTTGCAATATTCCTTCTACCATACCATTGTCTAAGTATTGGTTTAAAGAATCGGCTTTATTATAATAAGAAAGAGCCGTTTCTTTATAAAGTATAGAGTCTTTTTTTGTAAGATATTGTTTGGATTCTTCTAGCTTTTTGTTTTCCCAAACATAGTTAGTATAGGCGTCTCCAATATTTAAATAAACCTTTGAAAGGTTTAACGTATCATTTCTTTTTTTGAATATAGTGATAGCCTCTTTGTAGATTTCTATTCTTGAATCTAAATCTTCAGTAATGTTCCCTCGATTTAGCATAGACGACCCTAGTATATCTTCATCATTAACCTTTCGACTATTAGATTCACTTTTTAAAAAATAATCATATGCTTTTACTCTATTTCCTTGCTGAAACCAAAAATTGCCAAAGACTAAATAAGTGTCGGCAAGCTCTTTAAAATTTTCTCTTTCTTTAGAAATAAGAATATTTCCTTTTAAGATTTCTAGTGTATATTCTGGTTCTAAAAAAGTATTTAACTTTAATAGATTGTTAACCGCTAAAATATCTTTTTGAGAGATGAACTCCTTTATTTGAAGCTTTACTTCTTTTGTTTTATCGATGGTTTGTGCAGATAAAACCATAGAAAAAAGTAGAATAGGTAACCCTATATTTTTACAAAAGCACTTTTAAATATGTTAAAAATAATATTCACCATTTGCAATAAGCTAATATACTATAAAATAAGAGGCTGTCCTTTTTTTGACAGCCTCTCTCATTAAAATTACACTCTATTATTAACTAAAATATAATTTTTTATATACCGATTATTGTTTCACAATTTTTTGATTATAAACACCCTTGTCTGTATTTACAGATATAAAGTACAATCCATTGCTAAAGTGTGATATGTTAATTACTCCTACATTTTCATTATAATTAGCAATCAATTTTCCTGAAACATCATATACATCTATGGAGTTAACAACAATATCACTTGTTGTTGTAATATATAGGTTATTACTTGTTGGATTTGGATATAGGGTAATGACTTTATTTAATAGGATATCATCAACCCCTAAAGCGTCACAAGCAGTTATTACCTGTAATTC
>JAESTG010000313.1 GCA_016763715.1 Flavobacteriaceae bacterium | reverse complement strand
TTATATCATTATTATATATAATGGTTGCGGTTTTCCGTAAAACCTATTCTATTATTTTATGTATCTTTGAAGTCTGAAAGCAATTCACAATAAGGATTATTCCGTTGTGTAAACATTCAAAGTGGCAGGATTAAATTCTTTGTCACTTTTTTCTTTTAAATATTTCATGAGTTCTTATGTTTAAAATAGAAACAATACGAGCTAAAACATTCAAAGCGGCACATTCAATTTTTAACGAAACTTAAATCATGAGTTCGGCGCTTAGTATTTGAAATTTTGACAAATAGCATCTATATGCCCATCTTTTCGATAAACGAGAAAATTAAAAAGGGGAGGAATAATAAATATACAAAAATAAGAGTACAGCGTTGCGTCTATCTAGGCTTTAATTCAAAACTCTAAAACGAAAAACCAAAAACTCCAGTTACTCCAAAGTCTCTTGCTCCAGGGTTGTCTAGATAATTACCTCTGAAATTAAAGTCGATACGGAACACTCGGAAAATGTTGCCAATTCCTACGCTCCATTCCCAATAAAGCTCTTCTGATGGAGATAGGTTTTCTGGCGTCAAAGGACGGTCTGTCAACACTTCAAAAGCAGGTCGGCTTAATTCGATATTTTCTTGAGATATATTGCCATAAATTGTTCTAAAGCCAATGATTTCACGTAAGTTTAACTTCCGAAGAAAAGGAATACGTGAAAAAACACGACCACCAAAATTGTGCTGAAAATGGAAAGACGCATAGGTATCGCTCACAAATTCATAATAATCGAGCTGCGTAAAGGTATTATATATACTGAAGAGAGTTTGATTACCTGGAACTGGATTCAGTAAGGCTAGTGGCACCTCATCGAAGGTTTTACCTATTTCAATGGTTGTATATGCTTTTCCCAATCCACCAATATTCCATGGCTGTGTATACAGTGCCTGTACTTTTGAATATTCAAAATCTCCACCCAACAAGCCTTTGGTACCGTAAGTATATCCCAAAAAGAAACTAGGGTATTCGCCATCATTGATAATGGTTCGTTCCACACTATATCCAGATGTTTTCTTTTTAGGAGTGTAGAAGAATCCCAACTCTATTTCTGACTGCGAAAGCTCACTTTGGATATTTCCGTTTTCATCAAAATAATCCAAACTAAAGGTTTTTGTCGCCGACTTCAACGTTCTAAACGAACCCGTAACTCGTATGTTCAAATTTTTGACGGGCTCCAAAGAGAACCCCGCGGTTGAAAGATTCACTCTCGTTAATCGGTCATTGGCACCAATTGATATTAGTGACGACGAAGCCAAATTTCGCCCTAAAACATCTGTACTACTCGTCAGGCTAGCTCCAGTTTGTTCAACGTCTTTTCTGTTCCCTCCGAATATGGTAAAGCGTGACTTCCTATCAAGCAACCACTTTCCTGAAACTCCATATTTGAAACGGTGATCTTTAAATCCGTAGGCACCAAAAACTTCCAGTCTCCAAGGGTCATTCTGACTAAAATAGGTTCTTCCTCCTAATCGAATACGCATTCCTTCGGCTTCATTAAAACCAAAGATGGAAAACACAGGGCCTACGTCTACATTACCAACTTGGTAATAGCCACTGGCCAACGTAGCACCAATATTATAAAGGGCTTTAAAGCGAGGTAAATTTTTCAAGGTATCGAGCATGGCATAAACCCCTTGCTCGTCTTTATTTAATTTTTCAAGCCGACGTTCTTCCCAAAAACTATCTGACCGATCATATATTTCGGGTTGATAAGGATCAATTTGTTCCGTATAAAAAGATTTCTCCTTCTGCACATCAAAAGTGTAGTTATCAAATAAAGTGGTTCGCTTTCCATAAATACCCTGTGCATCTTCTTTTTTTCTGAAACTAAAATCACTCAAAAAATAATCACGGGTAATTAAAAATATAGAATCATTTAACACATCAAACTCTTGTTCAATATATACTTCTCGCACCCAATTTAGATTGGCGCTCTTAGAGGCTTGAAGATTAATTTCTTTGATGGCCCAAGTTGTATCATTCACCCAAAAATCGCCTTTAAAGGTTAATTCATTTTTACGTCTTGGGTAATACACAATATTATAACACCATTTATTGTCACGATATGCACTATCTAACAATACATAATTATACACATCCACCCCTGTACGCGACAATGGACTGGTAAATGCTTTATCAAAAAACTTTAAATAATTATCATATACATTATACTCCTTATATAAATCCTTCACAAAAGCAATAAGCGTTTGATTATTCTCAAAACCTGAATTTTTATTTCCTTCAAGTATTTCTTTTTCTTTCTTTAATAAGTTATCCCCATATACTTTAGAAAATGCTTCATTGATAAAAATGGGGAGATAGGAATTTCCAGTTACTTTGGAAGTATCTATTTGATCCCAAACAAATTCCATCCCTTTAAAAATTTTACTTTTAATCAAAGATGAATCTATGGTGTTGATATCAAATTCCAGTTTTTCGTATTTATCGTAGCTGTATTGTTTGAACTTTTTTACGCCGTTCTCACGTCTGTTCTCCCATATTTTTTTCAGAATGGTGATTGCAGGGTTATCCTTCTTGGAAGTTTTTCCGCTAAAAATGACTACCTCATCTAATGCAGATGCTTCTTCTTTCAGTGTAATTGTCAATTCGTAAGTCGTCCGTTTCTCAAGTGGAACTGCTAACAATTCGTATCCCACGAAAGAAACCCACAAACCATCATGTATGTTTTCACTCTCAAGGTAAAATCGACCATTTTCGTTAGTTATTGTACCCTCATTGGAGTCTTTAAAAATAACATTGGCAAAACCAACGGGTTCTCCATATTCGTCTTTTACTTCACCACTAACCTTGGTTTGAGCCCATAGACACGTTGAGGAAAGAAATAGAATTGCGAGTAAAAAGTTTTTCATATGAAAGTAACGATTTGGTGGCGTAAAAATTCTCTAATGGCAACTAACTTTAACTAAACATACAAAAATTAGTCCTAAATAATATTCAGTGGTATTTACTAAACGACATAACATGAGAGATACATTCTTCCGAATAAAGAAATCAATAGGACTATCTATACATTACTTTCTTCACAGCCTAGATAACATCTTCACTGTTAGGCAACCATTCTTTAAGTAGAACTGGTGAGTAAGGCGCTGGTGTGTCCGCTGTATTTATTCTTTGGATAGGAGCATCCAAATAATCAAAAGCTTCGTTTTGCACTAAGTAAGTAATCTCTGTTGAAATATTTCCAAAAGGCCAAGCCTCTTCAAGAATTACCAAACGATTTGTTTTCTTTACGGAATCCAAAATTGCTTTTTGGTCCAATGGGCAAACCGTTCTAAGATCAATTATTTCACAATCAATTCCTTCCTCTGCAAGTTTATCCGCAGCTTTGTAGGCTTCCTTAATAATTTTTCCAAAAGAAACAATGGTCACATCTTTTCCTTCACGCTTCACATCGGCAACTCCTAATGGAATCAAATATTCTCCTTCAGGCACTTCTCCCTTATCACCATACATTTGTTCGCTCTCCATAAAAATAACAGGATCGTTATCTCTAATGGCACTTTTCAGCAAACCTTTGGCATCTGCAGGATTACTAGGAACTACCACTTTTAAACCAGGGCAATTCGCAAACCAACTTTCAAAAGCTTGAGAATGGGTAGCTGCTAATTGACCCGCCGAAGCCGTTGGCCCTCTAAAAACGATTGGACAGTTAAACTGCCCTCCGCTCATTTGTCTAATTTTGGCAGCGTTGTTTATTATTTGATCAATACCAACCAAAGAGAAGTTGAAAGTCATATATTCAACAATGGGTCTGTTTCCATTCATAGCAGAACCAATCGCAATACCTGAAAAACCAAGTTCTGAAATAGGAGTATCGATAACTCGTTTGGCACCAAACTCATCCAACATCCCCTTACTTGCCTTATAAGCACCGTTATACTCGGCTACTTCTTCACCCATGAGGTAAATAGATTCGTCACGACGCATTTCTTCACTCATGGCCTCGCAAATCGCTTCTCTAAATTGTATCGTTTTCATAGAATTGCCCGTATACATACGGGTAGTTTTTAATTCAACTTAATCTCTTTTTCTATTCTGAATTACAAACCGAATGGGCTTATAAAATCATAGTATAACCCAGTTTAAAACAGGGAACAGCAAAAATAATACTATTTGTCACTTCTTAGGGAATTGAGGGTACTATTTTCAGAAATACTTTAGAAAATATACTATGCGCGCATAGGAGTAATAAGATTATAATCGTATCTTCGTACGCTGAAATTTGAGTGTTATTCTACTTTGAAAATTTCAAAAAATATTCTTAAAAACAATAAACAATTAAGGAATGAAAATATTAGTGTGTATAAGTCATGTGCCTGACACCACTTCAAAAATCAACTTCACCGAGGACAATACCAAATTTGACACCAACGGTGTTCAATTTGTAATCAATCCCAATGATGAATTTGGTTTAACTCGAGCAATGTGGTTCAAAGAAAAGCAAGGCGCTACAGTACATGTAGTTAATGTTGGTGGCGCTGAAACCGAACCAACCCTACGCAAAGCACTTGCCATTGGTGCCGATGAGGCCATCCGTGTAAATACAACCGCAACTGATGGTTATTCGGTAGCGAAACAAATAGCACATATAGTAAAAGAGGGCGCCTACGATTTGGTTATTGGAGGGCGAGAATCCATCGACTACAGCGGCGGAATGGTCCCAGGAATGGTAGCCAAATTAACTGGAGCAAATTTTATAAACACCTGTATCAGTATAGAGGTTGAAGGAAATGAAGCCACAGTAGTACGTGAAATTGACGGCGGAAAAGAAACTTCAAAAACTAGTCTTCCTTTGGTTATTGGAGGTCAAAAGGGATTGGTAGAGGAGAGTGATCTTCGTATTCCAAACATGAGAGGAATTATGCAAGCTAGATCCAAGCCACTTCATGTAAAAGAGCCTGTCGATGCTCAAGCTGAAACACTTACTACACTTTTTGAAAAACCAGCACCCAAGGGAGCAGTAAAACTGGTAGACAACGTAGATGACCTTATTAATTTATTGCATAACGAAGCAAAAGTAATCTAAACTATGGTATTAGTATATACAGAATCCGAAGGAGGATTATTTAAAAAAATAGCCCTCGAAGCCGTAGCATACGCCAAGGGAATTGCCGATATGATGGGCACAAGTGTAACTGCCATAGCAGTTAATGGTGGTAATTTAAGCGAATTAGGAACCTATGGAGCTACTAAAGTTTTGGAGGTGAATAATGATTCTTTGAACACATTCAACGCAAATGCCTATGCAGATGTTATTGCACAAGCAGCAAAGGCTGAAAATGCTTCAGTAGTCGTATTAACATCAAGCGTAAATAGTAAATTTATCGCTCCTCTAGTAGCAATAAATTTAGAAGCTGGTTATGTCCCCAATGTGACACAACTTCCAGAAAGCACTTCTCCTTTTAAAGTAAAACACAGTGTTTACACCAACAAAGCATTTTCAGTAACCGAAATCAATACCGACATAAAAATTATTGGTTTAGGAAAGAATGCCTACGGAATTAAAAAGAACCCAACATCAGCAAATGTGGAGAGTTTCAACCCTACAATTGAAACTGGAGGCGTAAATGTGGTTTCAGTAGATAAAGCAACAGACAAGGTAACCATTGCAGATGCTGAAATAGTTGTTTCAGGTGGACGTGGATTAAAAGGCCCTGAAAACTGGGGAATGATTGAGGATCTTGCCGAAGTACTAGGCGCAGCAACTGCTTGCTCCAAGCCAGTAAGTGACATGGGATGGAGACCGCATAGCGAACACGTTGGGCAAACTGGCAAACCAGTGGCATCCAATCTTTATATTGCCATTGGAATTAGCGGTGCCATTCAGCATTTAGCAGGTATTAACTCTTCTAAAGTGAAAGTGGTTATCAATAATGATGCGGAAGCACCCTTTTTTAAGGCAGCCGATTACGGAATCGTAGGCGATGCATTTGAAGTTGTCCCTCAGCTCACGGAAAAATTAAAAGAGTTTAAAGCTCAAAACGCATAAATTTTAGTAATTTGTGCTTTGGAAAAGGGCTGTTTAAATAAGTAATACCCTTGTTTAAACAGTCTTTTTTATTGATTAGTTCCCAATTGGTTTGATTAAGAATAACCATTGATGAAATTTGATTTTTGACCAGATTTTTAAATTAAAAACCATGAATATTAAATTATAGATGAGCTTAATACGCATGAATATAAAAGGAATCTCCTACAGCCAGACCCAAAATGGGGCCTATGCCCTTATTTTAAGTGAAGAAAATGGAGACCGTAAATTACCTATCGTCATTGGTGCTTTTGAAGCACAATCTATCGCCATTGCTCTGGAAAAGGAAATCAAACCACCTCGACCACTCACCCACGATTTATTCAAGAATTTTTCAGACCGCTTTGAAATTGTCATAAAACAAGTGATTATTCATAAACTGGTAGATGGTGTATTTTATAGTAGCATCATCTGTGAACGAGATAAAATAGAAGAAATTATAGATGCCCGAACTAGCGATGCCATTGCACTAGCTTTACGATTTAAGGCACCTATATTTACCTACAAAGCAATTCTTGACAAGGCTGGTATATTCTTAAAAAACCCATCAAAAGACGAACAAATCTCTGAAGTCGAAGAAGCTGTTATCGAAGAGCTCATTATGGGCAAAGACCGAGAAACAATAAAAATTGTATCGGATAACTTTAATAAACACACTTTAAAAGAACTCAACGAAATGCTTGATGCAGCTGTGTCTAAAGAAGACTACGAAAAAGCCGCTGCTTTAAGAGATGAAATTTCAAAACGAGCATAAGCCTATGCGTAACATCATACTATTTCTTGCCATTTGTATCTCATTAGGAAATATATATGCACAGAACGCCGAAAAAGAATGGCAGTTTAGCAGCATTGAAAGCCAAGATGGTAATTCCCTTTTTCCAATTAATGCTGAAAGTGATGTGTTCTCGCTAGACAATGGTATGTTCCACTATTCGCTAGAGGCCAAAGACAACCTCAAAGCCTCTGGAGATTATATACTTCAAAATAAATTATTAGTGTTGTTTTACAACCAACCCAAGGACACCATCCGACGGTATCGTATCACTGAACTCACAGATAGCACCTTAGTTTTTACTGAAAACGATATAAGCTACTCTTTCCGAAGCACCCAAAAAGAAGTCATCGCTACAGACACTTCAGAAGAGAAAACTGGAGTCATTAACCCTTCACAAGGTTTTTCAATTAGTGGGATGTTACGTGGTATTTTAGGGATGTTTGTTTTAATATTAATTGCATTTCTGTTTAGTGCCAATCGCCGAGCTATTAACTGGCGCACTGTAGGTATTGGCTTGACACTCCAACTGGTAATTGCTACTGGCGTATTAAAGATTGGTTTTGTTGAAACGATATTCGATTTTGTAGGAAGATTATTCGTTAGTATTCTAGAGTTTACACAAGCAGGAAGTAAGTTTCTTTTTGAAGGCTTGGTTGTAGATATGGATACCTTTGGCTTCATTTTCGCCTTTCAAGTATTACCAACTATCATCTTCTTTTCAGCACTTACATCGGTTCTTTTTTACTTCGGAATTATACAAAAAGTAGTCAAAGCTTTTGGATGGTTACTATCAAAGTTATTAAAAATTTCAGGCGCAGAAAGCCTAAGCATTGCGGGAAACATTTTCTTAGGACAAACCGAAGCACCATTGCTTATCAAGGCCTATTTGGAGAAGATGAATAAATCTGAAATACTGTTAGTCATGATTGGTGGAATGGCAACTGTTGCAGGAGCCGTATTGGCAGCCTACATTGGATTTTTAGGTGGTGACGACCCTGTATTAAGACTTGTTTTTGCGAAGCACTTATTGGCCGCTTCGGTAATGGCAGCACCAGGAGCCATTGTGATTTCCAAAATCTTATATCCTCAAACTGAAGAGGTAAACACCGATGTAAAGGTGTCCTCCGATAAAATTGGGAGCAACCTATTAGATGCAATCGCAAATGGAACAACAGAAGGCTTAAAATTGGCAGTAAACGTAGGTGCCATGTTGCTGGTTTTTGTAGCAATGATTGCAATGATTAATGGTGGTCTGGACATGGTTGGAAACTTTTATGGATTGAGAATTTCATCCTGGGGTGTAGACTGGACATTCACCTCTTTGAATGAAATAATTGCGTCCTACTCTGCCTATGACACACTCTCTCTTGAATTTATTCTAGGTCATCTGTTTTCACCATTAATGTGGCTCATTGGAGTCCCTAAAGAAGACACCATGTTGATGGGACAGCTTCTAGGAATTAAATTGGCGGCGAGTGAGTTTATAGGCTATATACAATTGGCCGATTTGAAAAACGTTGCAAACGCCATTCACCTAAACAATCAAAAATCGATCATCATGGCCACTTATATGCTTTGCGGTTTTGCCAACTTCGCCTCTATTGGAATACAAATTGGCGGGATAGGCTCTCTAGCACCAGGGCAACGGAAAGTATTATCCAAATTTGGCATGAGAGCGTTATTAGGAGGTTCTATTGCATCACTTATCTCAGCTACGATTGCAGGCATGATTATTGGATAGTTCACCTCAAATCAGGATTAAAAACCGTTGATAACTTATAATAAATGAAGTCAATTTATGTTCTCATTACTGGAAGGTTTTTTAAATTTATCCCATCAAAATCCTGAACGAAAATGAAGCAATACCATGACCTTGTAAAACACGTACTCACCGACGGAAATGAAAAGAGTGATCGCACTGGAACTGGAACTAAAAGTGTGTTCGGGTACCAAATGCGATTTGACTTAAGCAAAGGATTTCCTATGGTTACCACGAAAAAACTGCACCTAAAATCTATTATTCACGAATTGTTATGGTTTTTAAATGGTGATACAAACATTAAATATTGACAAGAAAATGGAGTGCGAATCTGGAACGACTGGGCCGATGACAACGGAGATTTAGGACCCGTTTATGGGCATCAGTGGCGCAATTGGAATAATGAGGAAATTGACCAAATCTCAGAAATAGTAACCACATTAAAAAACAATCCTGACAGTAGACGTATGTTGGTAAGCGCATGGAACCCAAGTGTAATTCCAGATACATCAAAGCCCTTTTCTGAAAACGTAGCCAACGGAAAAGCAGCATTACCTCCTTGTCACGCGTTTTTTCAATTTTACGTTGCCAACGGAAAACTATCATGTCAGCTTTACCAACGTAGCGCAGATATCTTTTTAGGTGTCCCGTTCAATATTGCTTCCTATGCGCTATTCACTATGATGATGGCACAAGTTTGTGGCTATGAAGCCGGTGACTTTGTACACACTTTTGGAGATGCACATATTTACAGCAATCACTACGAGCAATTAGAGCTACAATTATCAAGAGAAATACGCCCTTTACCGAAAATGTTGCTAAATTCCGAGGTAAAAGATATATTTGGCTTCAAATTTGATGACTTTAGCTTAATCGATTACAACCCGCATCCACACATTAAAGGTGCCGTTGCAGTATAAACATACTATACTTATGAAAAAATTACTTTTTA
>JAESTG010000312.1 GCA_016763715.1 Flavobacteriaceae bacterium | reverse complement strand
TCGAATTAAAGTAGATATAAATGGAGCATCTTTAACAAACGATGCGTCTTGATTAAAAACCTTTTCATCCAAATATGAAGCAGGAATACCTAATGTATCCTGTGTCATATAATCTATGTTTTTTTCAAGCGCCTTGAAAACTATTGATTTTATTTCTTCTTGGTTTTTCTTCTTCCAATATGTATTCATTCTGCTTTAATTTTATGTTCGCTTCTGTTAGGGAGAATCGGGATAAAGGTAGTATTCTTGATTGTTTTGTCCATCAAGAATATGATTTACTTACTAGGTTATAAACGAATTATAGAATTGGATTCCATAGTCTGGATTAGATCATGTATTTGCAATTCATTTACTTCTGAACCGAGTCTTTCTTACAAACACTAATAAGCACGCCAAATTTCCTATTTGTTTGTACCCAGTCCTTTTCAGGGTAAAATACTTGTGACACAGCTCCATCTAAATACAGTGCATTTTTACATCCCATATTTTTGAAAAACAGGGCGAAATCATAGAAATTAATAAAGGTGGTAGATATAGCCATCACCACATTTCCATTGGGCAATACTCCCACTCCATTTCGGATATTCACATTTTTAGACCCTTTATTGAAAGCAGGATGAAACTCCCCGTTAATTAGTAACATTGGGCCCGACTGCGTTGCAAAAACAATGTTAGGATCCGTAGTAAAAGTGTCACTTGTACAAATCATAGCTGCCTTATCTTTATAAACCGAAAAGACACCGTTCGGTTTTAAATTAAAATTGCCTTTGCCTTTAGAAATATTAATTTTCCTTAATTCTGAAAAGTCTTCAATGTACAATCCAACTGGTGAATAGTCTGAATGAAACATACCTCCATTCATTCCAAACAGCAAGGACTTATCGTTGCGTTTCATGAGCGCATCTAAATTCCCTAGCGTATTTATAATTGAATCATTTTGATCTTTCCAATGAAACTCAATTACCTCAGTCTTAATATCTACAATCCTATAGAGAACACGTGTATCTAAATCTTCCAAAGTCTGACTCTGAATAGACCACACAGAGAGCATCATGGCACAAAAAAAGAAAATTAACTTGGTTGAAACTGAATGATTCAAAATCGTAATGTTTTTAATTAAGTGAAAATATTCATCGCTACTGATGAAAAATCATAATCCAAATTGCTCGTTCAACCAATAAAAGGATTTCTTCACCACCTTGGGCGGTTGAAGGCGATACCCAAAATAAATTTTTGCAAAAACTTGATTGTTTTCAACATTCGTGCGTTCATCTTCATTGTACCATGTGGCTTCAGAGTTCGCTATTACTCCAAAAATAATTCTTTCAGCGCTATATCCCAGTTGCAAACCACCATCCAAAGACACTGGCCAATACACATTATGCTCGCTTAATCCTGTTACTTCATCTCGCTCTTTTGAAAATCTAATTCCTGCGCCAGGAGAAATAAACGGTGACACAAACCAGTTTTCATGAAGCACCCATGTATAATAATAATCTGGAGCAAATTGGATGTCATAACTATCCTCTGCCGACTTTACTTCGTCTAGTGTTGCTTCTATTCGGGAAAATCCATATCGTAACGTGGGAATAAAGCTCCCTGCACTTTTCCGCTGCCATTCGGTGTTGTACACTACATTCCGAAGTGAAAATTTAGGATTCAACACATAGGAAGTAGAACCTCCCCAAAAGATAGTTTCCAAATCAGAGAACTGAAAATAGGGATCCCTTCCTTCCACCCAGTTGGGGACAAAATCTCCAGTATTCTCTACGTAATATCCTTCTATTTTCTTGTATTGCAATTCCTGCGTCCAATTTTTCAGAAAAAACCGAAAACTATAGTCCGTAAAAGATGACTCTCCCCGTAAATTGTTATCACCATTACCGGGAAGAAACTTCGGGGAAACCCCTATGCTCAAACCTATAAACTCATAATCGACTGATAAAAACAATCGAAACTGACTGTTTGCAGACAATTGTAAATTGTCATCATCCTTCGATCTAATCCGAAACATATCGGTTTGAGTGTCTACATTGGCTTTGACAATAATCTGATTACCATAGGATATAATGGAGGTAGAATCTAAAGGTCTGCTTTGCCCCACCACATGAGGTATACAAAGCGAAAACGTGAAGATTATAGCAATTCTTAACAAAAGCAAATGTACCAAAGGGTTATTTGGAAAGGTGGTTGAGAATTCAAAAACACTAAAGGGTCATTTCCATGAACACACCTTCCATTTATACGAATGTACTAATTCACTTCAAAAAACAGGGAAAATCCTATTCGAAAAGACCAAATTAAAATTATAACTTAGTGGACATCTCAAAACAACCAATCATGAGTTCATATCAAGTTGGAAACAATAGTCCCATCAGATTAAAGGTGACCATTAGTACCGTAGGTCATGCAGCTACTGCTTTCTTTTTAAATGACCCTGCTAATGACGGCAAATTTCTAGCTCCTCCCAAAAGCAATTCTTTTTCAAATACAGATAATGCTGGTTGGCGACAAATTAATACTGGCGACCCCGTAAAAGATAGAACCGTTAAAGTGAGGACCATTCTCACCTTTCCAAGCGGTATGCCAGACGAGAACACATTTAACCTTGCTGTTGAACAAGCCAAGCGAAGCTATACGGTACAACTTTCTGGAGGCAAACCTACACCAATGTCCTTCGATTTTACAGTGAACTCAATATTTGGTATTGTAAATGTCGCTGAATTTGTTAGCCTTATAAATTTCACATAAACCAACTGTCATGCGTATAAAACTATTGTTCAGTCTGCTTTTAGCACCCGCTCTGTTGTGGTCACAAGGCAATACCAATACACAATTAGCAAATTTGGCACCCCCTTCCTCTCCCGCTTTTGTACTTATGGATATTTCACCTTCCACTGTTTATACACCAGCGAGTATTAAAGCCCTATCATTTCAAGTATTAAGTGGATTGGGGGCTGGTAACAATAATGGCATTCCAAAAAACTTTGCTGCTGAGATAGTTCCCTTCTGGTACACAACACCCAAAGGCATGAATTTCTTGACCTATCACAACCTTAAAAAATCAGATCCTTCCAATAGTAGTGTTGATGGCTTCGATTCTCAAAATGTATTTGGCGATATATTCAAAAGGGCTTCCATTTCTTTTGCTTATATGGATGATACCTTCGAGGTATTTGAGACTCCACAAAATTTCATTTCAGTAGGAGCTAGAACAACCTTGGTTAAAATGCTTCGGAAACAAGACATCAAAAACGTTATTACCAAATATAAAAACTATGATCAATTTATCAAGGACTTTGTGGGCGACCCCAATAATAGCATCAACGATCTTGAAACTTCAGCGGATTTCAAAAGAGTCTATGACGAATTGAACCAAGCCATTAACATAAAACCATTATTGACGGTAGATTTGGCATTGGCCTATAGCACACTGCTCAATAACAACAATGCAAATTTTAGTGACACCTTGGGTAGGTATGGCGCATGGATTTCTACTGATTTGGCTTTGGGTTTCCCCAACAACAATAATAACTACATTCATATTTATACAGTCGCCAGATATTTGAAAGACGGACTTAACATAGATGCAGAAAACAAATTATTCAATACACAAACCTATGACGTGGGTGGAAAACTGGAGATAGAGTTGGACAAATTATCGATAGGCTATGAATATCTAACACGAGAAGGAGACACAGACGAATACCGCTCCATAGGAACTGTACGCTATAAAGTTAGTAACGCAATTACGCTAACTGGTGGGTTCGGAAAAAACTTTAAAAGTGGTGATGATACTATTTCATTATTGGGTGTTAAATGGGGACTGAACACTGGTGAAGGTTCATTATCATTGCCTAAACTCTAAGATTTTTGAATAAAATTATTGGAGTCGTTCGGCTAAAACATCTAATGTAACTTCCTCCTGTTCGCCAGTTTGCATATTTTTTAAGGTGAAAGTACTAGCCTCCATCTCACTACTTCCTGCCAATACAGCGAACGGAATATTGCGTTTATTTGCATAACTCATTTGCTTCCCCATTTTAGCCGCATCTGGATAGAGTTCAGCGGTAATGTTTTGATTTCTTAATGCTGAAATAGCTTTCATTGCATACATTGCCTCGGCTTCACCAAAATTGATAAATAACACTTTAGTATTTACTGAAACAGTTTCTGGAAATAATTCCAGTTCTTCCATAACCAAATTAATTCGATCCAAGCCAAAGGAGATACCTACCCCACTTACATCTTTCATTCCAAAGATGCCCGTAAGATCATCATAACGACC
>JAESTG010000032.1 GCA_016763715.1 Flavobacteriaceae bacterium | reverse complement strand
CGTACCCACTATGAAAATGTTTTAGTGACCAAGGTACATCCAGAATACATTTTAGGAGAACACATCCCTGGAATCCATACTGTTCAGGATATAAACCAGAACTTTTGGGATAAACGTTATGAGCAAATAAATAATTTTGAAAACCATATCGTTGAAAACGGAACTATTGTATTTAAGTTCTTTTTGCACCTTTCCAAGGAAGAACAGCGACAACGGTTGCTTAGAAGATTGGATTTAAAGGAAAAAAACTGGAAATTTTCTCCTGGAGACCTTAAAGAGCGGAAGCTATGGGATACCTACCAGCAGTGTTATGAAGAAGCAATTAATAAAACATCGAAACCTAATGCACCTTGGTATATTGTCCCCGCGGATAATAAAGAAGGAGCCCGAACAATAGTTGCGTCAATTTTATTGCAAGAGTTAAAAAAATACAAAGATATTGTGGAACCGGAACTCGATGATGAAATAAAGGTTAATTTAGGAGCGTATAAAGAACAATTGGAAAACGAGAAAGAATGAAAATAATAGGGCTATTGCTTCTTTTTGTAGCAACACAAAGTTTTTCCCAAACGGAAGATGAGAAACAACTAAAGGCAATTTATGATACGGCATTAACGGAAGGCAAGGCGTATGATTGGTTGAATTATTTATCAAAGCAGATTGGAGGCAGGTTATCGGGGTCGGTACAAGCACAACAAGCAGTGGATTATACGAGGAAAGAGCTAGAATCTTTAGGATTGGATAAAGTGTGGTTACAGCCGGTAATGGTTCCGAAATGGGTTCGTGGTGCTCCTGAATATGCCTATATAGAAAGTAACCCAGGGGTTACCAATAATATTCCCATATGTGCTTTAGGTGGTTCTGTGTCAACGCCCATAGGAGGTCTAAAGGCAAATGTTGTAGAGGTACAGGGAATAGAAGAGTTAAAGCAACTTGGCAGAGAAAAGATAGAAGGGAAGATCGTGTTTTTTAATAGACCTATGAATCCAAAACATCTTAGAACTTTTGATGCCTATTCAGAAGCCGTAGATCAACGCTCTTCTGGAGCTAAAGAGGCTAGTAAATATGGCGCTGTTGGCGTTATTGTTAGGTCGATGAATCTACGGTTGGATGATTTCCCCCATACAGGTGCAATGGAATATGGGAATATACCACAAAACAAAAAGATTCCAGCTGCCGCTATAAGCACAAATGGAGCGGAGTTATTGAGTACTACTCTAAAATTAAATCCGGAAATTAAATTTTATTTTAGACAGAACTGTAGACAGTTGGCAGATGTGAAATCATACAACGTGATAGGAGAAATCACCGGGAGTGTATATCCTGATGAAATTATGGTTGTTGGAGGTCATTTGGATTCTTGGGATTTGGGAGACGGTTCGCATGATGATGGTGCTGGCTGTGTTCAAAGTATGGATGTTTTGCGTATACTTCGATTATCAGGATATAAGCCCCAAAGGACCATTCGAGTAGTTTTGTTTATGAATGAAGAGAATGGCTTGCGGGGAGGTATTACATATGCCAAAGTAGCAAAAAATAAAAATGAGCATCATGTATTGGCAATAGAAAGTGATTCGGGAGGTTTTACCCCTCGAGGATTTTCGTTTGATAGCTCGAAAGCGAATTTGGAGCAAGCACAAGAATGGAAAAAAATGTTTGAACCATATATGGTGCATTTGTTCACCAAAGGATATAGTGGAGCTGATATAGGGCCTTTGAAAAATTCGGAAATTGTATTAGTAGGGTTAATGCCAGATTCACAGCGTTATTTTGATTATCACCATTCGGAGAACGATACTTTTGAACATATTAATAAACGTGAGCTGGAACTCGGTACTGCAGCTATGGCTAGTTTAATGTATCTTTTTGATAAATACGGTTTTGTTACGAAGTAAGACCAATTATTAGGAATGGGGTAATGTCTTTGTAAAAAGCCATTTATAATCTTTTGTCGGATAATTGTGTTATGGATAGATAAAGCTGTTTTCTAATCCTTTTTTTACCTAAAACAAATTCTTACCTTTGCGGTTGATATAAAAATAGCGACATGCAAGACGGAATTTACGCAAAATTCAATACCTCAAAAGGAGAAATTTTAGTAAAACTTACACATGATAAAACCCCAGGAACAGTAGGCAATTTCGTTGCCTTAGCTGAAGGAAATCTGGAAAATAATGTTAAGTCACAGGGAACGCCTTATTATGATGGGTTAACTTTTCACAGAGTTATTCCAGACTTCATGATTCAAGGAGGTTGTCCTTTGGGAACAGGTACTGGAGATGCAGGTTATAAGTTTGATGATGAGTTTCATCCAGAGCTTACGCATGCAAGACCAGGAGTGCTTTCAATGGCTAATGCAGGGCCAGGAACAAATGGAAGTCAATTTTTTATTACACATATAGCAACTCCTTGGTTAGATAATAAGCATACCGTTTTTGGTAATGTAGAATCAGGCCAGGACGTGGTAGATGCTGTTACACAAGGAGATACCCTTGAATCTTTAGAGATTGTAAGAGTAGGGGACAATGCTAAAAATTGGAATGCCATTGAAGCTTTTAGAACTTTTGAAGGTTCTAGAGAAAAACTAGTGGCGGAAGAGAAAGCGAAACTAGTGGCGGAAATGGATAAAGTTGCAGCAGGATTTGAAGAAACTGCAAGTGGTCTTCGTTATAAATTGATTCAAAAGGGAAATGGTGCTAAGGCAGAAAAAGGAGAAAATGTATCTGTACATTACGAAGGTTCGTTATTGGATGGTACGGTTTTCGACTCATCATATAAGCGTAACGACCCTATTAGCTTTCAATTAGGGGTAGGGCAAGTGATAAAAGGATGGGATGAAGGTATATTGTTATTACAAGTAGGAGATAAAGCTCGTTTTGTGATTCCTTCTGATTTAGCATATGGTAATGCTGGTGCAGGTGGTGCTATCCCTCCAAATGCTACATTGATTTTTGATGTAGAATTAATGGATGTAAAATAAAATATATTCGTATTAAAAAAAGGACGCTATTGGTATAGCGTCTTTTTTTTGCCTTATTT
>JAESTG010000311.1 GCA_016763715.1 Flavobacteriaceae bacterium | reverse complement strand
TTTGATTGACTCTTTTTATATAAATCCCAAAATAATTGTTTTTGCAAACCAGGCCCATAAGCAGAAAATACTCTCAAAGAGCAAGTCTGAATTTCAAAGTTTTCGAAGAATTCAGTGCAAATTTCCTCTGCCATTTTTTTATGATTCCCGTAAGGCGAAATAGGGTTTAATGGATGACTTTCATCTATGGGTAGGTATGTTGGGTTTCCATAAACAGCGGCACTTGAAAAATTAATGTATTTACAGGTTGGATTATGCTGTCTGATGGCATCCAATTGTTTAAAAACTTGAGCTACATTTAGTTCAAAATCTCGAAGTGGGTTTTTAATAGAATCTGGTACACTTGCTGCACCAGCACAATTAATGCAAATATCAAATGACTCACTCAACATTACCTCATTAAAGTTGGCATTCGTCGCATCAATCAAAAAATACTTAGGGGTGACATAGTCTGATACCACATCACATTCCCATACCTCATGTTCCTTACTAAAGAAGGAGACACAATGGCTTCCAATAAAGCCTTTTGAACCAATAATTAGTATTTTCATTTAAATTTTACAAATTTAATACAAGCAATAGCACGACTATGAGCGGCAAAACCATCTTTTTTTCCTTTACCTGTATGAGGGTTAAATGATTCGGCAAAATTCACTTCTTCCTGAGCGGCAAATCGCCAACCACTTTTCTCATATTTAAAAAAGGTAATGTTGCAAGCACCTAAATTTTCAAATAACTTAACAATCCTATCCAACATTTCACCATCAAATTGCTGAAAAAAACCGTGATTCTCAAATTTTCCGTAAGGAAATGTAATTAATAAAGTACCACCTGGCTTTAAAGTTCGCAACATTTCTTGAACCGCACTTAAATACTCATAGGACTTTTTATCAATATTTTGGTTAAATTCTAACTCATACCCATACATAGAATTATCCATGTCAATATGTTCAATCGTCGATTGGGACACCACAAAATCAAAAGATTCATTTTTAAGATACATATCACGTAAATCTCCATAGATATAAGAGATCCTATTCTTAAAAAAACAACTGCGTTCTGGGTCAAAGGTATAGATGGTAAGATCTTTATTAACTATAACTGGATGATTCACTATGAAATCAAAATTAAATGTAGAACCAGCATCGAGTAATCTACATTCTGCTTCAGGTAAATTACTAAAAATCCATGGGTATTCTACCGCCCTTTCATCAAGTCCTTGTCCAAAGTCAACTAAACCTTCAGGATTTTTAAAACTGGTTAAAACATTATCATTATGGAGTGATTCTTTAATAAACTCCTCTTTATAGCGCACGTAACCTTGAGACCATGGAATACGCCCTCCACTAAGGTAGTTTTCCCTTTCAGTGCGCATATCCAATTCTTTCTTGGCCTGTTCTTTTTTCCGCAGGAATCGAACTAAATATCTGGTTACTTTTTGCAACATATTATAATTTTAATCAATTATTCAATACAAAAATGGTTATTTCTTTAGCGCTGATAACAACTCATATTCTTGCCTTAAAAGTGTCTTTAATTTAAGTAACTGGGTATCGCTAATATCTTCTTTATGATTATATTTTTTTTTGATTTGATATTGGTAACTGCCACCCAGTTTTTATCTCAAGCTCATCTAAACCAACTTTGAGATTTTCTGTATATATTATTTTATTAAGTGACAATAGACTATCCGTAGCTTCATTCAAATCACAACTACTAGAAAACATATAAAGCTGGTTTAATAAGTGCTCTTTTGGCATTCTTACCATAAAGTCATCAAAAGACTTACCCAACCATTTTCCTTCCACTTTCATAATAGGATGATCTATATTATTCAATTGATAATATTTTAACATATTATAATGTGAAACAACTCTCTTAACAGGGTCTCTCAAGCAAGTGAATGTAAACACTTCAGGCTTCAAATTTAATTGATGTCTTGGGGTATGCGAAAATGCGAATGAATATTCCCCCTGCTCAATTAATTTTACATTCCATCCCACAAAAATTTTAGAACTCTTAATTTGCCTATGATTTGGTTTATGCGCTATCGATTCGTAAAATTGCTCAGTATTTGAGACTCCAGCATTACTTAAGAACGCAAAATTAATGGTAGTACCCGCCGTTTTTCTAATATGAATGTGATAGATGGGTTGTGATTGCTTTTGCACAATCTTACGCACTAGATTTTCCTCCTTAACCTGAAGCAGTTTGGCTTTTTCATTATTGATTTTATGTAGTATTCTTTTAAAAATCATTTATTAAATATTAAAACCCGAAACAAGCTGATTAGTCGTCTAAATTTACTTTTTGGCTTTGTATTTCTTTTCGGGCTTTCCTTAGTAAAAAAGTCTAAAACCTTCGCGTACAGTTCCAAATTAACTTTACTTTCTAGTCTAACTACCATCCTTTCTTTATAAATATTCTGTTTGAAAGTTACTGGACCACAATGAACTCCCGAGTTATCAAAACCAATATTATAAACCAAAGATTTTGTTGGAAAAACACCCAAGCCATTTCTTGTAAACGCAGTGTAGTACCACCTAATGGCCCAAGATTTTTTATTCGAAAGCATCCCAACAAAGTTGTAATCTGCTAAATTAAATCTTCTCTTTAAATGTTTATTTTCATTGAGTAATATTATATTATTTGGTTCCTCCTCAAATTGTTCCCAGCGATCCTGCCAGGTAGCCCATCCCCAAGAACTCGTAGACAAAGGTGATAAGAAAGTTTGCGCTAATTCTGTTTCAATAGGAAACTGGAAGGCATTAATAGCGTAAATATTTTTTTTATTTTCATACTTCGTTAATCCTTCATTACAGAAAGTAAGAAAGTGAGGAGAGGTAACCAAATCGTCTTCCAAAACAATTATTTTACCATGCTTGTTGATTACTTGAGTAATACCATCAATGACACTAGCAGCCAATCCCATATTGGAGGATCGCAAGTGGATATGCACTTTACCACACCACGACTTTTCTTCCAACACCTTTCGCGTTTCTTCAATTTTTTTTAAATTTTCTTCGGAATCGTTTGCTGTAGTCCCATCGGCAAATACATATAACTCAGATTCCCCTGCCAATTCATTTTGCATCAAAGCCACTAGGGTTTCTCTCGTATGCCAAGGGCGGTTATAGACAAATAGAATGATAGGAGCTAAACTCATGAACGATTATTTTTAAAAAACATGGTATTAAATGACCTAGCCACAAACTCATACTCACAATCTACTAGCATCTTAGATAACGGGCTTTTATTAGGCAATTCTAGTAGTTTATATCTTTGTAAATCCTCCACTAGGATGATTTCTGGTCTGTACTTTTCCCAATCATTAGATGCAACCACCTCCATATCCAATCCCTCCACATCAATGGTCATAAAATCAATTTTTTGATCAATCGCTACGTATTTATCCAGTATTTCGACCAAAGGGTAAGTTTGAATCTTGAGTTTTTCTATTACCTTAAAATTCCGAAGACCATCTTTTTTCAAGGCTTCTGATTCAGAAAAAGTGTTCAGTGCGGGTTCATTGAACATATAATACATTAATTCCCCTCGTTTTTCAGAAATTCCTATTTCAAGATTGGTATCTCTTGGACGTTCTTGTTGAAACGCCACCATACTTTGAGGCTTAGCATCAATATTAATACCCTTCCATCCTTTCTTGTAAAAATAATAAGTATTCGAGAATCGTTTGGGGTGATGTGCACCTATATCTACATAAAAACCTTTCTGTTTATTTTTCAAAAATCGATTCAGCAATAAATCTTCCCCTTCTTGTGCGTAAGACATAGAAGAGTATTCAAAGCTTTTACCATTATCATTCAGCTCATTTTCGACCACTAAAGTCTTGACCTTTTTAGGTATTAATTTAAGAATTACTTTTTTTAATAGACTCATGGCCTTTCTAACAGTTTATTTTTGATATGTCAAATCCATTGAAAATATGCTAGTTTCAAATTGCCATATCGACGGCATCAGAAACATAACCATACCTCTCCAAGTTTTCCTTGGCACATTCATTAAACAAGTCCACCTCTTCTTTTGAAAGTTCTTTTTTCCATCGTTCAGTACTGGAGAATAAACCCTGATTTATCTGCCAATTTCTTCGATTCATATGCGCTTGATGGGTAGTAGCGGTATCAAAATCTTTTGTATCCGTCAACGTTTTGGTATAGAACAACTTTTCCTGCTTCCCTTGCTTTTCAAGCATGGTTGGTTGATATTCAATCCCTATAAATTTGCAAACGTTAGTTAATACTTTTGGGCCATCTTTAGTAAGTTCTTCCAATCGTACCACTTTCACTCTTGGGTGCGTCCAATATTTGAATCCTTCCTCATTAACCTTCACCCATTTGTTAATTCCTTTCTTAAAATCTCCTGTTCGCTCACGAATAGAACAAGCCACATCCCTTCCGTCCCGTAGCATTAACAAGACTCTTGCATTGGGAAATAAAGTAAGTATCTCATTAATTTTATAAATATGCATTGGAGTTTTTTCAACAATGTATGATTTCCCTAATGTCTTGCCCTTTTTATGCCAACTAAAAACAGCAGCCAAAATATTGACTTTAGACTCATAAAATAAAGAAGTCTCATTTTGTATGGCATAAATACTTTCATGATTATCTAAAATAGAAAGAAGAATAGATGTCCCACTATGACCACAACCCAATATAAATACTGGTTTGACTGCACCTCGGTTGACGAACATCAAAAACGCCTTGATATACTTTTTTAGATTCATAGAAAACTCTGCCAAATAATTAAAAATCAATATTCATGAACCACTAAAACACCTATTAATTGTCTTTTGTAGACCAGTTAAATTCTACTAAAAGACCTTTTTTATGTACAGGTACTATACCCGTTTTATAATAATCGCCTGCCACAACATTCAACAAACCACCATCAATCACCCAATCGGCAATTACTCCCTTATACTCTACAAAAAGCGTTATGGAATACGTGCCCTCTTTTAATGGAATCCTTGGAATTTTACATATCAAAGAGCCTTTTTTCTGAATGATAAAATTTTTATCCAAGACATTGGAAGGGCAATTAAACATCAATGTTCCCATTTCATCCTTAAACCCTAGAGAAAAGCGACAATTAGCAATGGAGGTTTCCTCTTTTGAGGTATATTCCATCTCTATTTCCACATCGTTGCCAGAAAGTACTTCGGCCGTGGAGTTGGTTTTGCAGTCTCTTACTACATAATTTTGAATCCGTATGGCTCCATCACCAGATCGTTCCAAATCTTCAAATAATACATCCTCATTTCTTCTATTCAGCATTAAGTAATTGGAAATAATAGTATCAACATCACCAATGGAGTCTATCGTTCCATTTGATAATAAAATAACTCTGGAACATAAGTTTTGAATGGAAGCCATATTGTGACTTACAAATAAAACGGTACGCCCTCCTCCAGAACTAATCTCCTTCATCTTCCCAATCGCTTATCTCTGAAATTCGGCATCTCCTACAGCCAAGACCTCATCTACGACTAGTATATCTGGTTCCAAATGAGCAGCCACTGCAAAGGCAAGTCTTACGGTCATTCCGCTACTATACCGCTTCGTAGGGGTATCTATGTACATTTCACAGCCCGAAAACTCAATAATTTCATCAATCTTAGAAGCGATTTCGGCCTTGGTCATGCCTAAAATTGCCCCATTCAAATAAATGTTTTCTCTCCCCGTAAGTTCGGGGTGAAAACCAGTTCCAACTTCCAATAAAGAAGCAATTCGCCCTTTACTTTTTATGATACCCGTTGTTGGACTTGTTACTCTTGACAATAATTTAAGAAGGGTGGATTTTCCCGCACCATTTTTACCAATAATACCTAAGACCTCCCCACGTTTGACTTCGAAATTAATATCCCGAAGTGCCCAAACATAATCTTGGGTTGCCTTGGCAGATCGATTGTTAACGGCACCTATTTTTAAATAAGGATCTTCTTTTCCTCGAATTTGGTGCCAGAGTCGGTTCAAATCATGGCCTAAAGAACCTGTTCCTACCAACCCTAAGCGATACTGCTTACTAATATTTTCAGCTTTCAGAATTATACTCATTATACTGTATCTATAAAGGTTTTCTCTGTTCTATTAAACAACATAAGTCCTATCAAAAATAAAAATATTCCTACCAATGTAATTACTCCTAAGGTATTCCAGTCAAAAAACAAGACATCACCACCGAAAATAGAAAATCTAAACCCTTCCACCAGATGAGCGATGGGGTTAAATTCTATCACCCAAGCGTATTCAGGTATTTTATTAGAAACCTCAGCCATGGGATATGCCACAGCAGATAAATACATCAATAACTGCATGGAAAATGTAAGCAAAATAGACAGATCTCGATATTTTGTAGTAAATGTGGAAATAATCATTCCAACTCCTAAACCATATATAGCCATCAATACCACATATATTGGAATTAAAGCATTATACCAACCCAATTCTATGGGAGTGCCTTTGGCAACATAATAAATATAGAATCCTACAACGATAAGCATTTGAATACCAAATTTGAACAAATTGGACATTACTTTGGACAAAGGAACTATAAACCTAGGGAAATAGACCCTGCCAAAGACACCTGCATTAGCACGAAATGTATTTGATGTACTTGTAAGGCATATTTTAAAATAATTCCAAATTGTTATTCCTGCTAGGTTGAACAAAAATGCTGGAATAATCCCTGTATCTATACTTGCAATCCTATTGAAAATAAGTGTGAATACTACGGAAGTAAACAAGGGTTGTATAAAGAACCACAATGGTCCTAAGACGGTTTGTTTATAGACGGTTACAATATCACGTTTCACAAATAATAATAACAAATCACGAT
>JAESTG010000310.1 GCA_016763715.1 Flavobacteriaceae bacterium | reverse complement strand
TAATAAATTCATTTTAAATAGCAATAAGGCAATTGACTTATTTTGATCTAAACCTGAAATGCTAAAAAGCTTCTTATTAATTGGTACAAAGAATTAATAACTCATAAATAACAACTACATTTCTATCCATTGACAGTAACAAAAAAAGTCATCCCTAGGATGACTTTTTATAGTATGTATTACAAATCTAAAGAAAGCTATAGCCCACCGATAAGGTTATTACAGTATTCTTTCCTTTAGTATCTTTTAAGACATCTGTAAGACCAAAATTATACCGTCCATCTATTCGAACTCCCATTGGTAAATCATAACCAAACCCTACAACTCCTGTAAGATCAAAAGATTCTGCTTCTGTAACACCTGAAAACACTTCAGAAACATTATCATCAACGATAAACCCAAACTGTGGTCCCGCTTGAATATTTAATCCTTGTGCTATAAAGTACTTTAATACAATAGGTATGTTAACATAGTTAAGGTCAACCTTATCTACATCAAAATCTGCTCCTTGTTGTGAGTACAATAAATCGGCTTGTACCCCAAGGTTGTCATTAAACTCAACTCCTGCGAAAATACCCCCTACAAATCCTGTTTTGTTATCAAGACCTTTAGCGTCGGAGATACTGGAAAAATTGACACCAGCTTTAATACCAAAATCGATTTCCTGAGCAAATGCCTGCGAAGACAATCCAATAACAATAATTACTATCAATAATTTCTTCATAATAAAAAGTTTAGTTGTTCTGTGTAAAATTACAACGATTTTCTAAATGAAGTTATTTTACTTAGAGTTTTTAGAATATATTTAGATTCTATTAAATGAAGTGGAAACAAGCCATAGCGCATTATAAAAGTTATTTGCATATCGAGAGAGGTTTGTCCGAGAACTCTATTGCGAATTATTCCTTCGACCTTTATAAGTTGGTTAACTGGTTAGAATCCAATGATATTTTGATTTCTCCTATTCAAATTACAGAGAAAACAATTCAGGAATTTATTTATCAAATAGCAAAAGAAGTAAACCCTCGTTCGCAGGGTAGGATTATTTCTGGGCTTCGCGGTTTTTTTAATTATCTAATTTTTGAAGAATACCGAAAAACAAACCCTCTGGAACTTATTGAGAGTCCAAAAATTGGAAGGAAACTACCAGATACATTATCAGAAGAAGAAATTGACCAATTGATAGCCCAAATTGATTTAAGTAAACCTCAGGGCGATCGTAATCGAGCTATTTTAGAAACTCTGTATGGTTGTGGCTTGCGTGTATCGGAGTTAATTCACCTTAAGATATCTGATCTCTTTTTTGAGGAAGGGTTTATAAAGGTGACAGGAAAGGGTGACAAGCAGCGTTTTGTGCCAATTGCGCCTTCTACTATTAAATATATCAATCTTTATAAAAACGAAATCAGAGTACAACAAGACATTTCTACTGAGTTTGTAGATACTCTTTTTTTAAACCGAAGAGGAAAAACGTTAACTCGAGCCATGATATTTACCATTGTGAAAGAATTAACTGTAAAGGCAGGAATCCATAAAAATGTAAGTCCGCATACTTTTAGACACTCTTTTGCCACTCACTTACTCGAAAATGGGGCAGACTTGAGAGCTATTCAGCAAATGTTAGGACACGAAAGCATTACGACCACCGAAATCTACACACATATTGATACCACGCATCTTGCCAAAGTAATGGAGCAATTTCATCCTCGAAAATAGAACCTCTATCCTACTTCCAATTATATTAATAAAATTAACAATTTGTTCATTTTAAGAATGAGCTATGTTTCGTAAATTTAGAAAAAAGTAAAACAGGATGAAAACTATACAATTTGATAATAATGACAGTATGCAAGCCATTGGGCTAGGAACTTGGAAAGCGACTGGAGATGAAGTGAAAAATGCTGTAAAAGAAGCACTTAATGCAGGAGTTAGACATATTGATACAGCAGCCATTTATGGAAATGAAAGTGAAATTGGTGAAGCTTTAGAAGAGGTTTTTGCTGAAGGAAAGGTTGCGAGATCCGATGTGTTTATTACCACGAAACTTTGGAACAATGCACATACAAAAGATTTGGTGATGCCTGCACTACAAGAATCATTGAACAAACTAAAGCTAGATTATCTAGATTTATACTTAATACACTGGCCAGTAGCGTTTAAACCTGGAATTACCATGCCTTCCTCTCAAAATGAATACATGTCATTAGAAGAAGTTCCAATCATCGAAACTTGGAATGAAATGGAAAAGGTCAAAGCTCAAGGATATGCTCGTCATATTGGAGTATCCAACTTCAGTAAAAAGAAATTAGAAGATTTGGTTTCAAAAGCAACTGTTAGACCCGAAATGAACCAAGTAGAAATGCACCCATTGCTTCAGCAAAACGATTTGGTTTCCTACTGCAATAACAACAACATTAAGCTAACTGCTTATTCTCCCCTAGGATCAGGAGATCGCTCTGCGGCCATGAAAGGCGAAAATGAACCTAATTTGATGGATATTTCAGAAATAAAAGATATTGCCGCGAAACATAATGTAAGTCCAGCGCAAGTACTCATTAATTGGCACACTCAACGAAATATATCTGTGATTCCGAAATCAGTTACTAAAAGTCATATTAGATCTAATTTTGAAGCTTCGGATGTGCCTTTAGATTCCGAAGACATGCAAACTATTGCTGGTTTAGATAAAAACTATCGTTTTATTACTGGTAAATTCTTCGAAGCACCCGATAAAGGTTACGTCAATATATATGATGAATAATTAGGACGGTTTATCGATTAAACGGATAATCGTTCACCCAATAAAAACCTCTATTTAATAATAAAAAATCTTCACGATTCTTTTTTCTGAATTGAATTTTCAAGCTGTCATTATCACGTCTTCCATCTAAATAGAATAGGCTGTCTTTAGTTGAATAATATAGCTCGTGATAGTTTTTAGAATCAACATTATAACTACTTAGGGTAAGCATTTTTGAGACTGTATCTGTTACGTTTTTAAAGTATGCTTTTTTACCATTCATATAAATAATTGAGGTTGAATATTTGTCAACCACCATTTTATCCCAACGCAAACTATCAGTTTTTAAGGGTGGTAGGGTGTCATTGTTTAATACAAAATGCGTTACTTCATAAATTCCATATAGTGCTGGTTTTGGTGCTTTCTTTCCCCATTCACGCTGTCCGCTATAAGAATTGGAAATATTCAAAGAAAAAATAAATACAATGAATATGTACTTAAAAACAAGCCCTCCTATGTGCCACCACTTCTTTTTAAAGTATGGAGATATTTTTTTAGATATAACAGCTTTATTAAAGAGTAAAAAATTGAGAATACGGTTTCCATCTAAAATTAGTAAGAACAATCCCATACACATTAAATGAGCTGAGTAAAGTTTTACTGGGATATCATAACTCATATTCATTATGAAAACATTGAGCATCACCCCTACTGAAATCATAGCCCCTAAAGTTAACGTTCTTCTCCACAACAAGAACACTCCTGCCAATACTCCAGATACTCCAGAGAAAATGGTGTAAGTATCACTAAATTCCATAAAGTTCCACATCAATCCCATTGGTGAAGAATCTCCATATGGTTTAAGCAAATCATTTAGACTTACTTCTGAAAACTGATTCGTAAATATTTTTGAAAAGCCATATGACAGCAAGGTTGCTGCCAAACAAAAGCGAATGTAGACGCTTAAATATGAAAGTAATTTGTTATAGTTATTTCTTCGAAAATCGGCAAAAGACCAAATAATACACCCCAGAAGTGCAATAACTAGGTTGGTATACATAGAAACATAACTATAGAGCCTATCACCACTCCCATTAGATGATGCATCAATTGTTTCGTTAATACTGAAGATATCTGTTCCAAACCACAGAGTTATGGACTCCATCATTGTACTATAATATCCTCCTAAAACTGACAATCCAGGGATATACGAAAGAGGAAATGGAAAGATATATAGAACGAAATACACAAAGAAAAACCGGAAAGAAATTCGCTGAGCGATATTCCAATCCGGCAAAACTTTAATTGAAGTTTCAGAAGTCATATAGTAGTTGATTAGTTATACTGCTAAGCAACTAAAATAATTTCAATTTTGAGTTAATAAATTCATAAACCCATGAAACTCCGTTATATCAATAGGCTATTTAGCGATATTTACCGCTCTTGTTTCTCTAATTACGGTTACCTTTACTTGCCCTGGGTAGGTCATATCTGTTTGAATTTTCTGAGAAATCTCAAACGATAGTTGTGCTGCTTTATCATCACTTACCTTTTCACTTTCCACCATTACACG
>JAESTG010000309.1 GCA_016763715.1 Flavobacteriaceae bacterium | reverse complement strand
TTTTCAAGAAAGAGGATGGTTCGGTTTGGATTGATCTAACAGATGAAGGTTTGGATGAAAAAATTGTATTAAGAGCAGATGGAACTGCTGTTTATATAACCCAAGATATTGGCACTGCTATTGAACGATTTAAGGATTATGAACTGGAAGCCCTGACCTACACCGTAGGAAATGAGCAGGATTATCATTTTAAAGTCTTGTTTTTAATACTGAAAAAATTAGGCTTTAAATGGGCTGAAAATATGCACCATCTTAGCTATGGGATGGTAGATTTGCCTTCGGGTAAAATGAAAAGCAGAGAGGGTACCGTGGTGGATGCCGATGACCTTATTGACGATATGTCTGCAACTGCGAGAAAGATATCGGAAGAATTAGGTAAAATAGACGATTTTTCAGAAGAAGAAAGAGACCAACTTTATAAAACTATTGGTTTGGGAGCTTTGAAATACTATATTCTAAAAGTAGATCCTAAAAAACGCATCCTTTTTAATCCTGAAGAGAGTGTAGACTTTCAAGGAAATACAGGGCCATTTATTCAATACACCTATGCACGTATCCAGTCCATTTTGAGAAAAGCAGAGAGTACTAATGAAATTTCTGTTGGCACTGTTGAACTGCATCCGAAGGAGAAGGAAGTTTTGAAAACCCTTCAGTTATTCCCTGAAATTATTCAACAAGCCGCTGAGAATTACAGTCCAGCTTTAATTGCCAATTATACCTATGATTTGGTAAAGGAGTTCAATTCATTTTATCAGAATGTTTCCATATTAGGAGCTGAGAATGTTTCAGAAAAAAACTTTAGAATACAATTGTCCCAAGCTGTGGCCGACGTGATTAAGACTGCGTTTGGATTATTAGGGATTCAAGTGCCCGAGCGTATGTAATTTCAAAAGAGCAACTGAGATGAAATATTAGGTGTAATACCAAGTTTATTTTTTACGAAAGAGTTCATCATTTTCCCTTCTTTTGAGTATTGATGTTGTTAGCAGTTTTATTTATCGTTTCTAGAAGGCTAGTAATATTGTATCTTAAGCCTTTTAGATAAGGGACTTGCTGTCATGTAGAAGTGCAATGTAACTTAGAGTTTTTTTCATTATTTTAAACACAACTAGCTAGGTGTGTGTGCATGAAATTTGAGATTTCAGACTATTTTTGAATTAGTACTATTTGGTATGTAGTTCGTATTCAATCGCAATGCGTACAAGGCCTGCTGTATTTCTGGCTCCTGTTTTTATGAGCATATTCCGTCTATGTGTTTCCACAGTTCCAAAACTTATGTGTAGTTGCTCTGCAATTTCATTGGTTGTAAGTTCGTCTAGGATGCAGTGCAAGACATCTTTTTCTCGAGGTGAAGGTGAAGGGAATGGGTTGTTGTGTTTCTTTTTTGTCTGATTCATTACGCTATTCAGAACAATTTCGCTTACGTCTTTATCGAGGTAGTTTTTTCCGCAATATACTTCTGTAATTGCAGTGATAACTTCATCACGCCCCGCGTTTTTTAAGACATATCCTTTAGCGCCATTGCTAAGCATCAGTTTAATAAGGCTACTTTCTTTGTGCATTGAAATTGCCACTATTTTGAGTTCAGCATTAGTTTTAAGTAATTGTTTACAGGTGTCGATACCATTAATGCCAGGCATGTTTATGTCTAATAAAATAACATCAGCCTTGGTATTTGGAATTCTTGCAATGGCTTCTTCGCCGCTAATTGCTGTACCCACAATTTGCAAATCGGGTACATCTTGAAGTAACAAACAAAGACCCTCAATAACCATTTTATGATCGTCAACTATAAATACGTTTATCATTGCTTCGGGATGGTTATGTTAATATTAGTTCCTCTTCCAAGCTGAGTGTCCCATTCAATAGTTCCGTCAAGAAAAGCAACCCTACTATTGATGCTCTTAAGGCCTAAACCTCCATTGGCTTGTGCTTTCGGGTAATCGAAGCCGTTGCCGTCATCTTCTACAATAAGATTAATTTCGTCTTTGTGTCCAAACAATTGAATAAAAATACTACTGGCATCAGCATGTTTTCGAATGTTCGAGATAATTTCTTGAATAAGCCGATACATCATAACCTCTCGTGTGGTCTCCATTTTGGACAGATTACTCGCTTCAAAAGTAGCACTATAATTTTGATCATTAAGGTTGTCCACAATATCTTGGACGGCACCTTCCAGACCAGATAGAGTTAAGGCATGTGGCATCATATTGTGAGATATGCGTCGGACTTCAATACATGCCTCATCAATTAAATGATTGGTTTTGTGTGCCAAAGGAAGCTCTTTCACTTGATTACACTTCTCTTGGATAGTACCAAAATGTGCCTTAACGGTACTCAATAATCCCCCCAGACTATCATGAAGATCTTTAGCAATACGTAGTCGTTCGGCCTCTTGGCCTTCAATCATACTACTCATGGCGGTTAGTTTGTTTTTTTGTTGTAAATCTGTAATTTTTTGTTGCTGAAGGACTCGTTCTTGATCTGTAATTGTTTTTTGATACTTTAATCTTTTTTTGAAGAAAATAAAGAGAGTCAAAGCGAATAATCCTGAGGCTATGAGACCAATTAGAATTTGATTTTTCTGACGTTTATTCTTTTCAAGAATGAGCTGCTGGTCGGCTTCTTTTTTATCGAACGCATACTGCATATCCACCTGAGTGATTTTTCGAATGTTCTTTTCATTAAAAACTGAATCCTTAACCTTAGTATATAATTCATGATTTTGAAGTGATTCTTCAAAATTACCCAGTGCATTGTTGGCTTGATAAAGGCAATCACAAGTTTTTATAAGGTGTTCCGAGTCATTTATTTCCAATGCAATTATCTTTGCCTTTTCACAATTTTGAAGAGCATCATTATACCTTCCATATGCATTAAATAAAATACCTCTATTAGATAAGGCTTCCATAATTCCTTGCTGCGATTTGTTGGCCTCACTTATAGATAGGGATTTTTGATAGCTTTCCAATGCCATCTCATAGTTCCCCATTTCAAAATGTGCAATACCAATATTAAGATCTGAACTAGCAATAAACCGCCCTGGTAGTTTATTTTCCAATTTCATTTTCTTTCCAAGTTTCAATATCTCAAGGCCCTCTTCCAGCCTATTCATCTTAATATAAAGATTGCCTTTATTCGAGAGTATGACTGCAGCGTTGCCAAGAGATTCCAAATTAAGTGCTGCTTTGTACGCTCCTTCATAGTATTCAATAGCCTTATCGTAATCTTCGGTTCTATTGTATAGATTGGCCAGGCTATTGTTTAACACAAGGTTTTGCCCTTTAAACTTTCGTATTGCCTCTTGACTCAGAGACAAGGTGTCAATTTCATCTAAAAGATGTTTTGCCTCCATTTGAGTTGAAATGGCTAGAATTACCGCCCCTAGTTTTGAGTAGGCGCCTCCTTTGGTAGATAAGATAGAAGATTGGAGAAGTGGCTCGTTTATTTCATTAGTTAGGAGGTAAGCCTTGTCTAAATAAGAGAGACATGAATCCATTTTTGAATTGAAAAAATAGTAATTACCCAAGGAGTAATAGGAATGAGCCAAATGCTTGGGATTATCAACTATTTTTGAAATTTCAATGGACTTGTCAATGAATTTACGCGTGAGAGGTGTATACCTGTTTTCACCAGCCAAACGAGTAAGTTTTCTAACTTTATCAAAATCAGTTTTGACTGTATCTAATGTTGTAATTACAGAATCAATATATTTTTTGTTTATAGGTGTCTTTCCTTGTCCAAAAACTAAGGGCATACAGAATAAAGTTGCCATCAAAAAGAAGAGAATCCCTTTTGATAGCAGTTTGTATCTGAAAATTAAAAGTTTTTATAGTTTTTCAACTTTTAGGTCTTTGGTTAGTATTCCCCAAATTAGGAAATTATTTTTTAAGGTTGAATGTCATATTTGAAGCGCTATCTAGTCTTCGTACTTATCTTTAGGGTGAATTCTCCTTCATCAAGTCCATTTGCACCGGTAACACCAATGACAACTCTATAGGATCGATTCATCGCAACTAGGTTTCCAACAATTCGAGTGTGGTCTTGTGGTGGTTTTCCAACAAAATCTCTTTCCCTAAAATGATCTGCTTCGCAACGAATACAACTGGATAAATTGGGCACTAAATCTGTTTTATTCACTCCTATTTCATAGGCGTATACGCTAAAATTTTGAGTGGGGTCTTTTGGTATTACAGTTACGGTCATTTCGCTATATTTTGGGATTACCCCAGTAAAAAAAATATGTTTTCCTGTGAACTTGCTTTTTTGAGTTTCTGGAAAACAGGCAATCGAACTATTCCAAGCCCAAGAAAGATCATTTATGAAAGTTCCTTCTGCCAAATTTCCAGAGTAGGCAACATCTTGATTAGGAACTGGTTCGACACTATATACAGTGGCTTGAGCATTCATTAGGGTGGGAAATAATAGAATTAAAATAATATATAGTGATTTCATAAGTGTCGTATTTGATTATTAACTAAGGTACTTTTACTTGATTAATTTTGGCTCATTGAATTCAATGAGACTCATAAAATACCAGAATTCTGGTAGGGGTATTCTTATATCTTTTTGAATATTTATAAAAACGGCTTTCTATTGTGAAAGCCGTTTTTAAAAGTTTTTCACTAGTTTTTTGCTAGTGCATTCATTCTATACCCTAAAGTGTTTCCTACAGATACGTTTCGTAATTCAATCTTTAGTTTTCTACTGGAGTTTACAACAAAGATCTTTTTACTTTTATTTTGCTCCAAAGTAGTATTGTATTGATCTAACCGAACCCAAGTTCCATTGCTTCTTTTTTCCCAAACACGAATGTTTCCACGTGCATTTCCACTTCTTCTACGTACAATGATTTGTGTTTTAGCTGTGCATGATCCATTGGTGTAGATAGTCTTGTTTTGTTGACCTATTAGAATTCCGTCTACTGGACCACCTGTACTAGCTATCGATCTCTTTTCTCCATTAATTTTAAGACTGTAGCTGAAAGTATTAGCGACAGATTGATTTACAATTTTCACTTTAATTGTTTTTCCATTTACGTTGTTTAGAGTTCTAGTCTGCCACCCCGATGGAATATAAGTCCCGTTGTTATACTCAATAGGATTAGGTTGCTGTACATTATTAATATAGATATTCACTTGAGTCTCGGCTCTACCTGCTGTCTTTTTAATTTTTATCCTTACTTGGTTTGATGTGGCAGTAGTAGTAATTGTTGCTGGATTTGCAGAATATACCTTCCCCGTTTTCGATTTTAGGGTAGTCGGGCATGTTTGTGCAGATAAGTTCATTGAAAATAGGAATACCGTGAATACGGTTAAAACTAGTCTAGATAGTTTCATAATCTGATTGTTTCTAAGGATTTTCATAATGTGATGTTTTTAAATGAGTATTGTTTCTGGCGCTAAATTATAGAGACATAACAACTTAACTATCAAAGAAATCCAGTACAGGTTAAAAATGTATGTTTTCCTCTAAGGGAATTCATGGAGGGTATTTCCCTGTATTTATTGAGAAAAAAATAGTAATTGTTTTCAGATTTTAGTATTGGAATTTTATGCAATCCTGAGTTTTACAAATGTTAAAATTCGCTTATTCTTATTTAGAATAAATAAAAATAAGATATATTTGCATCCGGATTAACTACACTAAAAGATGAAATTTCTTTCCTTTTTACCATTCTTATTATTGCCTTGTATCTCTTTTTCTCAGGTTGATAAAAAAATAGATTCTGTAAAAATTGAAAAATTAGATCAAGTTGTTATCACTGGACAGCTAAGTCCTCAATCGGTTGAGAAATCAGTGGTAGAGGTTAAAGTTATTTCTAGAAAAACAATAGAACGTCTAGCTGGTAATACCCTAGCAGATGTTTTGAATACTACGCTTAATTTAAATATTACTCCAAATACTACAACGGGAAAATCTGGAGTAAGTCTTTTCGGACTTGACGGTCAATATTTCAAGGTATTGATAGATAATATTCCTATAATTAATGAAGAGGGAGTTGGGAATAATACTGATTTAACGCTCATTAACTTAGACGATATTGAGCGTATAGAAATTGTTGAGGGTGCTATGGGAGTTCAATATGGTGCTAATGCCGTTTCTGGTATCATAAATATAATTACTAAGAAATCCTCAAAAAATGATTGGGAATTAAGTGCTTACATTCAAGAAGAAACAATAGGAGACGAATACAAACTATTTAATCGTGGTAGACATATCCAATCATTGAGATTGGGACATAACCTTTCAGAAAAAGTATATGCAAATGTAGTTTTTACGCGTAATGATTTTGCTGGTTTTTATAATAATAAGTTAGGCGAAAATTATGATCAAAATGATGGGTTACGAGGGTTAGAATGGTTACCTAAACTGCAACAAAATGGAAAGGCAGTTGTTTCCTTTACGGATGATAATTTTAAATTGTTTTATCGTTTTGATTATGTCAATGAAACAATTGATAGATATAACGATGTAGTTAATCCAAATGAGAATCCTTCAACCGATACTACAGATCCTTTAGCCTTAGATGAAATATATACTAATAATAGATGGTATCATCATTTGAATGGTACGGGTATTATATTGGATGGAATCAACTATAATTTATCAGTTTCTTATCAAAGCCAAACCAAAGATTTAGAACGATATACTTATCGAATTCGAGCCCAAGAAAAATTAAATATTGAAAAGGGTGAATATCAATCTAGAAGTGCTTTTTTTTCTAGGGGAACCTTGAGCAATTTACTAAAAAGCAATCGAATAGGTTTGCAAACAGGTTATGAACTCACTAATGAAAGAGGAAGTGGTTCTTCTTTAGCCATTGTCATTGAACCTGGAGAGGAGTTGGTAAGTCAACAGTTGAACAATTATGATTTTTTTACTTCTTCTGAAGTAAGATTATCTGATAATTTTTTTCTTCGTCCTGGTATACGAGTTTCTTTTAGTAACCTTTTTGAAAATCAATACATAGGTTCTCTAAGTGCCAAACAAACCTTTAAGAATAATTGGGAGTTAAGAGCCATTGTTGGGTCGGCAAATAGAACACCTAATTACAATGAGTTATATACATTTTTTGTAGATGTAAATCACAATGTACAAGGGAACTCTAATTTAAATCCAGAGCGAGGGATATCTACTTTTTTACACCTAAAGAAGAGTAGTTCATTAAATGGGGGTGCAATTAGAGTGAAAAATAAGTTAAGTTTAAATTATCTAAGCCTGAAAGACCGTATTGAGTTGATTGTGGTGAATCAAACTCCTTTGGAATTTCAATACAACAATATTGATAGCTACAAAGCAGCAGGTATTTTTTCTGAAAACGAGGTGTATTATAATAACCTTAAAGCTCAGTTGGGAGTTTCCGTACAGGGAGTTTCAAAAATCCTCGATAGTCGTACTGGGGCAAGCGACGATTTTTTATTCAACTTTCAATTAAATGCTAACCTCGGTTACTCAATTCCAAAATACCAGACTACTTTTTCGTTGTTTTTTAAACACATTGGAGAACAGCAACAGTTTGTAGAAAAAACTAATGAAGAAGGGAAGCAAGAATTTCAGGTAGGGGAAACCGATCCTTATAGTTGGATGGATGCTACCATCAACAAGTCTTTTCTAGACAAAAGTGTAATCCTTACTCTTGGGTCTAGAAATTTATTCAATGTTACTTCTGTAAACAGTACTGCCTTTGAGGGTGGGGCACACAATGGCCCTCCAACTCAAATTCCACTAGGCTATGGCCGATCCTATTTTCTAAAACTATCCTATAATCTAAACATCTAATGTTATGAAAACCATCAATTTATTATTTTTATTTTCACTTGGGATACTATTGTGTACAACATCCTGCAGTAATGAAGACGATTCGGACACCACTTCTGCGCAACCCTTTGTTGTTGCTTTTGAGAGCTTATCAACCAATTTGAGTAATATCATTACTACCGAAGATATTACACTGGTATATTCTGAGTCTGCCACACAAAGTGGATCAATTTCGATTTCAATAAGTTCAACAAATGCTATCTATGGGACAGATTTCTCTACAAGCCCTCCCGCAGATGGTAATGTAATTACGCTAGACATTGTATCTGGAACATTAGGGGGCAATTTGGTTTTCAACAAGCTCAATAATAATTTGGATGAAACGACCGAAATCACATTTACGATTACTTCAATTAACTATGAGAATTCCCAAATACAAGGAAATACCACATTTACTATCAGCAATTCTGCTTCATTAGGACGTGCCCTTGCTCCAAATCTTGGGGGCCCTATGAAGGAAATCAAGTTTACATAGATTTAAGTACCGAATCTGAAACTGGAATTATAAGAGATTCTTGGGATTTAGCTTTTTACTCTGGCGATGAATTTAGAGTTGGTTTGAATACCTCTATTTATATGGCTGCTGCAAATCTAGGTTCCTTTAGTATTGATGAAATTACCGAAGCAGATGTTGTTGACCTTTTGCCAGTAGTAGCCATAGGCACATTTGATCCTAATAATGTAGAATACATTGACCATCCAAATGGTAACATTCTTGAAACTGCCATTGATGTTATTAGTCTTAATGATTCAGAAAACCAGGTGTATTTGGTGAATCTAGGGTTTGAAGTTGGAACCGAGATTCCTGAACATGGAAGCGTTGTCACTGCAGGAGACTCAAGAGGGTGGAAAAAAATTCGTGTACTCCGTTCAGGTGATGGCTACATATTACAATATGCAAACTTGAATGATACCAATCATCAAGAAATCATCGTTCCAAAGACGCCCGAATATAATTTTAATTTCTTCAGTTTCAACACCAATAATTTTATTCAAGTTGAACCAAAGGCAGAACAATGGGATCTCAATTTTACGGTATTTACCAATATCATTGAGGGTGCAGGGAGTTATGGCTTTGCAGATGGTGTATTGCACAATAGAAAAGGTGGTGTGTCTGCCTATGAAGTGTCTACAGACCAAAATAGCTATGAAGGATTTAACCTATCTAATGTGAATCATAATTCATTTGAACACGACCAACGTGCTATAGGGAGCAATTGGCGAGATGTATTTGATGGAGCCCCAATTTCCGATTTGTTTTATATAGTTCGGGATCCAAATAATAACATATATAAACTAAAATTCTTGTCACTCACCAACAATCAGGGGGTTAGAGGGTATCCTGAATTTGAATATGAACTACTTAAATAAAAACTAAACACTACAAAAATGAAAAAAATAATACTATCAATTGTAATGGGGTTTGTAACCACCTTATTTATAGCTCAAGAAACTACAGTAAATGTGAGTTTAGGTGCAGGCTACGAAAACGAAGTATGCTATAAAATTTCTGATGAATCAGCGACTATTTTTACAGCAGCAGATTGGGATTTAGCTTTCTTACGAGTAAGCAATTTCGACTTGGGAGTTAGGATAAATGACGGAATAGGAATTAAAGTATATGAAGTTGCAGATACTCCTGCTGGATATGACACTGTTAATGTAGCAAATCAAAGCTCATGGACGGAGCTTTTTAATAATGATACCGAGTGGAATAATGGAGCATTTATGCAGGGCTCGGCTACTTTCGGGTTTGGAGAATATAATCCCGTTACAAATCATGTGGAAGGAACCATCGTATTTGTATTGGAATATGTAGATGGAACCTTTCGAAAATTATTCATTGAGGATTATTTTGGAGGCTACACTTTTAAATATGCTACATGGAGTGGTTCAAATTGGTCTGCAGATATAACTACTACGGTATCCAATACTACCAATCCTGATAGTATTTTTAACTATTATAGCCTTCAAAATGAAACTGAAGTAGTAGGTGAGCCTGTGGCAAATGATTGGGATTTTGTCTTCAGAAAATATAATACTTACCTAGATCCTCCAGGGCAATATTATAATGTAACGGGGGTACTTCATAATCCAAATGTTATTGTTGCTCAGAACGAAGAGACTGGTAATCCAGATCCAAATGGTTTAGATTATTCTGAAGCAATAAATACCATTGGTTTCGACTGGAAGGAGTTTACGGGAACTTGGGTGATTGATAGCAATCAAAAGTATTATGTAAAATATGAGGACAACTCTGTTTATCGATTGTATTTCACAGAATTCGAAGGTTCATCTACTGGAAACCTAACTTTTGTTTTTGAAGATGTGTCAGATTTACTTGGTTTTGAGGCTGTTGCTGAAGGAGTTTCTTTCGCAATGAATCCTAACCCAACAAAAGATAAAATGGTAACCATTCTATACGATGTTAGCACCATCAATTCAGAAAAAAATCAAATACAAATATACGACCTTAACGGAAGACAAGTGTTTATAACCAATGTTTCCAATACACAAGGGCTTTATAATAAAACACTAGACTTATCAACTTTACAAAGTGGTGTGTATATAGTAAAAGTGACTTCGGGTAACAATAGCATCAGTAAAAAATTAATTTTAAACTAGGTCAAATGAAAACAACACATATTCTATTGGGTTGCTTTATGGCGTTTAGCATCTCTCTAAATGCGCAAAGCAAAAAGAAGCAAGATGTTCAGGCTATTAAAAAAATGTGCGGCTGTTATGAAGTGACTTTCAATTTTGTTGAAACGTTTAATTATAGCAATGATTCTCTTTATAAGCCATCCAAAACGAAAACAGACAAAGCGATGGAATGGGTTCAACTGGTGGTCGATGAAAAGGATAAAGTGTCTATGCAGCACTTATTACAAGTGGGGAGTAAATCCAGCCCATATATTGTAAAGCATTGGAGGCAAGATTGGATGTATGAAAATCAAAGTTTTTATATGTACAATGGGGATAATATTTGGAGTTATGTGCAAAAATCTAAAAATGAGGTAAAAGGGCAATGGACACAGAAGGTGTATCAGGTAGATGATAGCCCGCGTTATGAAGGTTCTGCGAGTTGGGTGCATGTTGATGGAAAGAGCTTTTGGGAGAACACAACCGATGCTCCTTTGCCACGGAGGGAATATACCACTCGTAGTGATTACAACGTAACCGTAAGGGGTAACCGTCATGAAATTACTCCTTTAGGTTGGGTACACGACCAAGATAATGTTAAGGTAATACGAGAAGAAGGGCAGGAGGATGTTGTTTTGGCTAAAGAAAAAGGATACAATACCTATGTAAAAGTAGAGGATAGTCGTTGTACAGTTGCCTCAAATTGGTGGAAAGACCATCAAGAAAAATGGGCTTTAGTACGTGCCAAATGGGTAGAAGTATTTGCAAGAAATACCGATTTATCTTTAGAGCAAAAAGTAGACAATAAGGCGCTGTATAAACATCTTTTTACTGAAGAATATCAGGCAGAAGGTGATATAAATACTATTATAGAATCTTTTGTAAAAAAACCATAAAATGAAAGGAAGGTTTATCATAATAATGTTGGTGCTGTTTGTGTTTTCTTCGGAAGTAATAGCGCAAAAAAACATCTTCTTAACAAGGGATTATTGGAAGGTAAACCCGTCGATTGCGCAAATAGAAAAGGACATTGAGGCGGGTAATAACCCAACAGAGCTTAATGGAAATGCATTTGACGCCGTGGTTTATGCATTACTAGAAAAAACAGACAACAACAGCATTAAATACCTCTTGACAAAAGAAGGGAATGGTGTTAACAAAAGAACGCATGATGGTCGTACATATATCTTTTGGGCTGCGTATAAAGATAATCTTGAAATGATGAAATATCTGGTACTCAAAGGCGCAAAAACAGATTTAATTGATAGTCATGGTTATTCGGTACTCAATTTTGCTGCAGTTACAGGACAACTGAATACGAAGTTATATGACTTCTGTATTGCCCAAGGTTCAGACCCAAAGAATGAAAAAAATAATGATGGAGCAAACGCTTTATTGTTAGTTGCTCCTTTTTTAAAAAAACCACGCTTATTGATTATTTCGTTTCAAAGGGTATCGACTTAAATAGTACTGACAATAATGGCAATGGCATATTTAATTACGCTTCTAAGAAAGGGAACCTTGAAATTATGGAAAAATTAATAGGCTTAGGTGCTTTGTTTATGGCTCCAACAAAAGATGGCACTAATGCCATGATTATAGCAAGTCGAGGAACAAGACGGAATATAAATTCTTTAGAAACTTTTAAATACCTAGAATCATTGGGAATACCACCAAATACAACCACAAAGAATGGGTTTACACCATTACATGCGTTATCCTTTAAGAATAAGGATTTATCTGTTTTTGAATATTTCATTAAGA
>JAESTG010000308.1 GCA_016763715.1 Flavobacteriaceae bacterium | reverse complement strand
TTCATCTAAAGTCGCAATATCTTGATAGGGTAGAAACGTATATTCAGTTCTCCTGATTGCCATTTTCAATCCAAAGATGAGAAACTTGAAATGTTCGAGTTCAGCTAGTTTTTTACCTGGCGATCCAGCTCTGTCCCAAAGATCTGCAAATTTTGTTACCAAGCTACCCCAGTCTTTATCATTTGGTTTGTTGCCTTTAATTACTAATAAACATAGACTTATGTTTAGTTTTTCTAGCATGTTCCAATAATCTAAATGATTATAATTTTCACTAGTGTTTAATTGGTTCAACCTGCGCAGTTCTTTGTTTAAATTACGAATTGCTTGATTTGTTGAATAGATTTTATAATCGTAAGTGGTTTTTGTTTCATCCAACTTCACTTTTCCAGATTCTTTAATACCATTGGCTTTTAGAATAAACGATAATTCTATGGCATTTGTCAGTGGATAACTCGTGCTTTTATCTTCATCATTCTTTTTATTTTGATCTTCAATTTTATCAATAGCCCGTTGGTAATAATGTAATGCCATTTTGTAAGCTATAATTCGATTCGATTTGGGTTCAGCAACCATAGATAAACGTTTGTATGTACTACCTAACATATTTAGTCGTTCTGCTGTTTCTCCTGCCAATGCCAAAGAATGAAGGTCTTTAATGACGCCTTCAATTTTTTTATACGCTTCTGCCTTCTTTCCGTTGTCAATTTTATTTCCAGTTAGATATATGTTTTTGACATACATTTTCGCTTTGGTATTACAGAATTTTTCCATAGAAGCAAATGAAAAATTGGCCTCTTCTTTGGTTCGAAGTTCTAGATACTTATCTCTTGCTTCCTTGTATAACCCCGATTCATAATAAATTCGAGCTTGTTTTTCAATAATCTCAGCAGTACTTTTAGGAAAGTCTCTTTTTGCAGCTTTTTGAATAATTTTCAGTTCTTCCAAATACTCATAGTATTGCTTGACTCCCATTTCGATATCGTTCAATAAATTATCTAGATGAATCTCTACTTCTTCAGGAACGATGTAATGTGGGCTCCATGACCCATGCCTAGTGGAGGTATCCTTCAATTTAAAATAGGGGTCTCCGTAACATTGATATGCGCCCCAAGTATTGTTTTCTGGATATTCTTTATATACTGCATCTCTAGCGTCTTTTACCGCGTCCCCAAAATGAGACCCGTTGAACATTTTATCGTAGAAGATTTCTGCAAACAATAACGCAGCCGAATCATTAACTGCCCAACCAGCAGCAATAACAGCTTTTACGCCAATCCGAATGAGTTGGGTTCCAATATTCGCAGCTAACTTATATCTATCACGGTAGAATTTTTCTTCTGCAGCATTGGTGTAGCCCAAATGGCAACAATTTACAAATACCAAATCTGGAACTACTGGAAGCTGTTCGATAGCAAAACTATTGAGAAAAAGCTCCTTTCCAATAACCATTCCAGACAGTCCTGGATTGTCTGGATTAAATACGCCATGCCCAGCAAGATGTATGATAGAATAATCTTGGCTAAAAAAACTTTTTGTAATGGTAGAAGCATCTTGCCCAATCAAAGTTGTAGTGGGATATTCAAACTTATTTAATACTTCTTCTACTTTTAACCCTTCTTCTTTTGCGCCTGAAAGTTGCGTAATGTAACCTTTTAATTCAGGGTCTGCCACAATAAGAGCTTTTCTTTGAGGAGCCCTTTTAATAGTAGTGCGATAATTACTTGTACGTAATTGTCTTATCATCCCCGCATTAATGCAGAGAGGTTTGGCATCAACGCTATTATCTTGAAGTAATTCCCAAGGGTATGAGGCCGATTTCTCATCCAAAATCCATGAGATGTGTCCTTTTCTTTTGAGATGTTCTTTTTGTGGGTTTGGAATAAGTAATTCAAATAATGCCTTTGCAGTATCTGGAGACCATTGGTTTTTGATTGAAATTTCATTAATAAACTCATCAATCAAGGGGGTGCTGCTGAACAATTGATTCTCTTCTACTCGAGAATCCTTTGTAGAAGCATTAAAAATCATGCTATCCATTTCTCCTTTTTCCTTGTCTCCTGTAACATACTTGACCGATATTCTATTCCACCAACTACTTTGATTGTCCATCGGAATTCTTTTTCGAATTCCTAACAAATCTTTTATTTTACCATATCCCAGAACAATATTAAAGGCTTTGGTTTCATTGTGATAGGTTTTATTTTCACCACGAATAATATCGTTTAATACGTACATACAGTTTAACGCACGGTTGGCGTATCGTTCCACAAATTCCAGCTTGCCAACAATGGGGTAACCAGCATCTTCAATTTTGCGTATTTTTATATTAGCTCCATTTATTCCATTAATAATTGCCCTCATTGAATTGGCTATCGTTAAGCCGCCATAACCACATGCCATAACCAAGGCAGATAGGCCAATTTCTTCTTGTTCTTTCTCACTTTCTTTTAAACTTAAGACATAATTAAGAACAGCTTGCTCTACGGATTTAGCTAATTCTACGGAAGTTAAATTATCAGGTTCACCCATCCCGACAATAATAGCTCCTTTGAAGTCGTCTATTTTGGAATCCTTTTGTTTGAAAAGCGCGTTTGCACCAATTTCTCCAGGGTATAGTCCTAATTCATGCTTGTGACTGAGTTTACCTTCCATGTATTTATCGATGGCAGCTTCAGCATACAGAACAGCATCATTCAAAAAATGCCCTGCAAGTAGGGGATACGCCGAATATCTCAAATCACCACGACTAACACTTACACTTAAAGGAGCTTTAGTTGCTTCAATATTCGAGAAATTAGAATCCCCGAAAAGAGTATTTCTGAGTCCATTTGAAAACATATCGAAATCTTCATCGGGTTCCGTTCTGAAGGAGCGAATTTCTCCACGAGAGATTGGAGGAGTTTTTCTGAATAAATCTGTTTTTCCTTTTTCTAAAATTTCTTTTATTCCCTTAAAAATATCAGGTTCATTGGCCAAAGCTCCATGTGAAACATTTGTGTAATAAACCGCGTTTTGTTCTTTAAGTTGTTTGGGAATACCCAATTTCCAGGTCACACTTTGGTCTCCTTCCGAAGTATATAAGAAGTATAGATGTTTTCTTGGATTTTTATCCAAATAATAGCCGTTGGGGGTTATTTTACCCTTTCCAGCAACATATACCATGTTGGAATAATCTATATCATCTCTTTTTTCAAGGATATTGTCTCGATATTTTTTAAATCCTGCAAGATCTTGCTGTAGGAAGTGGCCATCTTTTTTTACCAAATACATCAAACATATCTTGCCATGTTTTTATTTCGGCAAAATCTTGACCTGGCCCTGTAGTCAGGGGTAAGAGTGCAAGGATTCCAGGGAATTGAGAAAACATTTCAACCAACCTTCTTTTAGAATGAAATAAATCTAACTTACTTAACTTTTTAATAATTGCATCTTTTCCAAAAAGAACGGTTAAAATTCTATGGGATCCTCCAAGAGGTGAGCCAAGAAAGAGAAGTTTAAAACCATCCCTATCATTAAGTTTTTGCCATGTAGCATTATGTTTCAAAATAAAGTCTCGCACTAAAACTCCACCCATAGAATGACCTATAAGTTTAATAGGTTGTCGGTAGTTTAGCAACTCTTTGATTTTTTCATTCAAGTCGTCCGCTGACTCTGTAAGTGGTTTCCGCCAATCAAATGGGAAAACGGTTACATCATAAGTTGCAGATAATTCCTCAAACAGTTTAAAATAAGAAGTTTTTACGACCGATCTAGCGACAATGTTATTACCAGTTTTATACTTCAAACCTATAAGCCC
>JAESTG010000307.1 GCA_016763715.1 Flavobacteriaceae bacterium | reverse complement strand
CTTGTAATGAAGACATGACAGCATCTGACCTAGTAGGTCGTTTCCTGCTGGATAAAGATCCCGTTTTGAGAGGTTGCTATTATAAACGAACCTAATTACTATTTGAGTCTTTACTTTTTGTAAGCACGTTTGCAGCATTACGTCAAACTATGGAATAATAAATACCTTATAGCCTTTGATACTCATCATCCTTTTTATTGCCGCCTGTTTTTTAGCTTATAGCAATGGCGCAAATGACAATTTTAAAGGAGTAGCCACTCTCTTCGGAAGTGGAACAACCAATTACAAAAAAGCAATAAATTGGGCTACTATTACAACTCTAGCTGGTTCTATAGCTGCTATTTTTCTGGCTGGAGAATTGGTTAAAAACTTCTCAGGAAAAGGTTTAGTTCCCAACGAACTTATTCAAAACCCCATTTTTGCAATTCCCATTGCCCTAGGAGCTGCTTTGACAGTTTTCGTAGCTACTAAAATTGGAATGCCAATTTCTACAACACATAGTTTAGTGGGGGCACTTTTTGGAGCTGGTGTAATGGCTATTGGAGCTGACTTTAATTTCACAAAATTAGGTAAGACCTTTCTTATTCCTCTTATTCTAAGCCCACTTATGGCTGCGGCCCTCAGTTTTTTAATGTATATAGTCTTTAGATACTTCAAAAAGAAAATGGGAATTACCAAAAAAAGTTGTCTCTGTATCTCCGAAATTAATACTACTCCGTCATTATCCCATTCTGACACAGCTATTTCCACTGGCACATCCATCGAAGCGACTATTTGTAAAAATGGATGCCCAGATACTTATGAAGGTAAATTATTCTGGACTTCGTCTCAAAAAGTACTTGACACACTCCATTATATCAGTGCAGGTATCGTAAGCTTTGCAAGAGGTCTAAACGATACGCCAAAAATAGTTGGGCTATTAGTGATCATTAACGCAATGGATATTAAATGGGGTATGATTGCAGTGGCGATTACGATGGCCATTGGAGGGTTGTTAAACGCAAAAAAAGTAGGTTTTACCATGAGTAAAAAAATCACTCCAATGAACTCAGGGCAAGGTTTTACTGCAAATATGATTACTGGATTATTGGTCACAACGGCAAGCATTCATGGTTTGCCAGTATCCACAACGCACGTTTCTGTTGGATCTATTTTTGGCATTGGAACCGTAACAAAAAAGGCCAATATGAAAATGGTTTCGAAAATATTACTTTCATGGTTACTTACCTTACCAATTGCTGCTTTCGCAAGTGGGGTTTTATTCGTGCTATTAGATCGTATTTTGTAGTATTTGAAAATATCCATTAATGGTATTGGCATAAATAATAAAACAACTGTTCAGATACACAGTGTGTTTATATAGAAAATAATTTGATTAAAACCACAATGAAGACTATTCCATAATTAGTCTTATAAACTTATATTACATGAAAAAAATTGGATTTGCATTCATGCTTGTAGCACTTCTTTCAGCTTGCGGAAATAGTAAAAACACTGTTGTAACTAAGTCTACGTCAACAGTTGTAGAAGTCGACATTAACAATCCTGTTAAAGACACTATAGCTGCTAGTAAATCCGTAAAGACAATCAGGGAAGTAGTCAAAGAGGAAGTTCAAATAAAGAGAAAAGAAGAACTGCCTGAACCAGAGGTTTTTAATCACTCTGGTTGGGATCAATTGTTAAAAAAATACGTTTCAAACGATGGAAGAGTAAATTATGAAGGATTCAGAAATGACAAAGGAATACTGAGAGATTATATTGCTTCTTTAGGTGTTAATATGCCCGCAAAAACTTGGACAGTGAATGATAAACTTGCCTATTGGATGAATGCATATAACGCAATGACTGTCGATCTCATTGTTCGAAATTTACCGCTAGAAAGCATAAAAAATATTGACAAACCTTGGAACCAACGGCTCTGGAAATTGGGAGACAAATGGTATAATCTTAACGAAATTGAACATCAAATTTTACGTAAAATGGGCGATGCTCGCATTCACTTCGGAATTAACTGTGCTTCTTTTTCATGTCCACCTTTGTTAAACGTCGCTTTCACTAGTCAAACGGTAGATTCTCAATTAGATCACTTAGCCCGTACTTTTGTGAACGATCCTCTACGCAACCAGATTTCAGCAAAATCCTTACAATTATCTAAAGTGTTTTCGTGGTTTGCAAAAGATTTTAAAACCAACGGATCGCTTATTGATTTCTTAAATATATATTCAGAAATAATGATTGACAAAAAAGCACGAAAGAGTTTTATGGAATACAACTGGTCATTAAATAAGTAAATATGAATCTAGTGTTCAAAATAGTAGTGTTTGGTTTAATTACAGTTACATTTCAAAGCTGCGCACTATTCTCTGCTGCTGGAATTAGCAGTCAAGGACAGCCTGTGAAAAAGATAGAAAAGCCACTAGTATCTACCACAATAGAGTCATCTGTAAACTTAGACCATTCACAATGGGACCAATTATTGAAAACACACGTTAATGTAGAAGGGTTGGTAAATTACAAAGGCTTTCAAAAAGATAAAAAAAAACTAGACAACTACCTCAAAATGCTTTCTTCTCAAAAGCCCAATAAACAGTGGAGTGTACAAGAATTATTGGCTTTTTATATCAATTTATACAACGCTTACACAGTGAATCTCATCCTTGATAACTATCCTGTAAAAAGCATTAAGGATATCAATGGGCCTTGGACTAAAGGTATAGTTCCCATTGGGAAAAACAATCTCTCCCTAGGTGGAATTGAGAACGGAGTGCTTCGGAAAATGAATGAACCTCGAATACACTTCGCCATTAATTGCGCTTCAATTTCATGCCCTAATTTGCTAAACGAAGCTTATACTGCGGCAAAAATCAATGAACAATTAGACAAAGCTGCGAATCTATTCATCAATGGAGATAAAAATGATATTACCGCTAATAACCCAAAACTATCTTCTATTTTCGATTGGTACGCCAAAGATTATAAAGTAAATGGAGAGACAAATGTTATTGGCTATATAAACCAATACCTCACTAAAAAAATAGACAAAAACGCATCTCTAAAATACCTTGAGTACAACTGGAATTTGAACGAACAACAACCCTAGGTTTTACTATATTTACCTCATGATTTCTATCATCATCCCTGTTTTAAACGAATCTCAAACTATCTTGAAGTTACTATCCCATCTTTCTAAGAAGGGCTCTCCTCAAAATGTTTCGGAAATTATTGTAGTGGATGGAGGAAGCACTGATGGAACAATAGATTTAGTAAACAATTTTTTAAAAAAAAGTAGTCTCAATATTTTTTTAATAACTTCTGAAAAGGGGCGTGCCAAACAAATGAACGTTGGCGCCAAAAAATCATCTGGACAAACCCTATATTTTCTACATGCCGATTCTTTTCCTCCCAAAAACTTTGACATGTTTATCATATCCGCTCTTAAAGATGGAGCTAAGGCAGGAAGTTTCAGAATGAGATTTGACAGCAATCATCCCATGCTAAAATTCTCACAGTGGTTTACGCAATTTAATTATAAATTTTGTCGAGGTGGAGATCAGTCATTGTTCATTACAAAAGAAGCATTTGACCAATTGCAGGGCTATACAGAATCTTATATTATTTATGAAGATTGTGAATTCATTAGTCGAGTTTACAACAGCTACAAATTTGTTGTAATGAAAGGTTATGTGACCACTTCAGCGAGAAAATACAAACAAAACGGGACCATGAAACTACAGTATCACTTCAGCGTGATTCACCTGAAGAAAATGTTTGGAGCTTCAGCAGAAAATTTAAGTGATTATTACCAAAAATACATTGCTTCTTAATGGTAAGAATGTGATTTTTACAATGTATATAATCTAGATGTTCTTAAAAATATTGTCCAATTCCAAAGACAAAACCATTCGTGGCGTCCTTGGTGATTCCGTAGCCATAATCAATTCGAAAGACGGTATTAAAAATGCGCTTATGAATAAAACGAACTCCCACACCTGGATATATGCGCAGGTTCTTACTATCAACAAAATCACTAAAATCACCACCAGGGTTACGCCAGCTGCCTCCATCCACAAATACATTTCCTTGTAAAACGAACCAGTTTTTCTCGTAGAGCGTATGCCGATACTCTGTGTTTAACACGATGGCTGCTGTACCCCTATCAATGGCATTTCCCACTCCTCGAACATTTAAGTTATTGTCCACAGCAAAGGGAGCAAAGGGAGAGTCATTGTTTGACGCAATACCCAACCTTAATCGGCTAGCCCAATTACCTTTTTCGCCAATGCGATCGTAGTAAACAAAGTCATTAAACCCAATTAAAAATTCAGGCAGGGATTCATCGGTACTAATTACGTATTGAAAATTAAAACTACTTTTAAATCCATCACGATATTGATAGTAACTTTCTACATTGTTGTATTCGTAATACAATTTGTACAACATCTTATCAACAAGTAGCTCTTGTGGAACATTCGGATTGGTCGCGCCACTGATGTATTCATAATCTTCTGTGAAAAAATTAACCCCCAACTCAATACGGTGATTAAAATTGAATTCATACAATCCTAACACTTCATAAGAGGTATTATTGTATTTATAATCGGCCGTAGTATTGTCAAAGAAAACTGGCTCAAGTGTAGTCAAATTATTGTGATTAAGAGCAATTCCAAATTTCTTGCTGAATAGATATGGTGCTCTAAAATTGATGCCATATGAATTATAAATATCCCGTTGAAAACTTCCTCCAAATACAATTCCCTGACCAAGAACATTAAACTCAAAAAGGCCCAATCGATAAGCAAACTCATCATCGTTTGTAGTAAAAACATTGGCAGAAGGGATAATGGTAAAATTCTCCTCTACACCATACACTACTTGAAAATTTCCATCATCTTTTTGGTTTACCTGATAATAAGCATGTGCAATACCTGGCAATCGTTTAATACGTACAATATCTTGCTCCAAGACTGTAGAGTCTAACTTCTCACCCTCCTTGACATTCGTAATTTTTCGAAGAAATCCTGTCTTAGTTTTTTTATTATCCTGAATAGATACTTCTGTAATATGTTGCGCAAAACTGCTTCCACAAAAAAAAAGGATGGCTATGTAGGCAAGTAGTTTCAATTGTTGGTTCTAAAATGTTCTCGAATTAATATTTCAGCGGGCTTGTTTTGTGGTGTAAAGCGAGAGTTATCCTCTCCACCAGATTTACCATGATTAAGATACCATTTCCAAATAAACCCTCCTGCATACCAACTTTCTCTATAAACCTCATCGAAAAGTCCTTGGGTTAGATTGGTCTGTGCTTCAAGATTAACTTCTGTCATGTCACGATTGCTCTTCCAAGGTTCGTTTCCAGCAAAATCAACACTTCGGTAACCATATTCAGTAAACAATATTTTTTTATTTTCTCTTTCTGAAACGCTCTTCAATTCCTCTTTCCACTGTTGCCAACCCAATTTGGCATCCTCTACAGTAGGTGTCTGATTTTCAGAAATCGGGAAATACGCATCCACCCCAATAAAATCTAATTCCTTCCAAAACGGTACTCTTTTGTACTCGTCCCAATTGGCCGCATAAGTTAGTTTACCTTTATAAATAGTTTTTATTTCTGAAATAAGACCATTCCAATATCCCGGTCTATTCACTATAAACTGTTCCAACTCAGTGCCAATACAGAAAATCTCAACATTCAATTCGTGCGCCAATTTAACATACGCCATAATGAATTTTCTATATGAATCTTCCAACGTTTTCCATTCTTCCTCGCTATTCATTTTCAAATAGCCAGTAAACTCACCTCGCCATATCCAAATTTGTGGTTTCATCATTACCTTTAGCTGATTGCCATGTAGCACTTCTATGTACTGTTTGGCTCCAGCCTTAGTTTCGCCAAACCACTGCCTTTCTGTATCAAATACAATCTCTGGTGTAGCCAAATCTCTTATAAATCCAAATGGCATCACAGCGGCATAGTTGGCATTAACGTTGAGAACAGCATCCACATGAACTTGCTGCGCGGGATTTGGTGCTGCAACAAAACTAATCCCATTCACCATTAAAGGAACATTATTAGTGCTTTTCTGAGAGCAACCAATTACAATTGGAAAAAACATGAGTAAAAAGGCAAATTGAAACTTCATTTCAGTTTTTTATACTGCCAATGTAACTATTTTATTAAAGCACCACTCTTAAACCGATATTAAAAGTTTCTCCTAACCCTGTATTATTCCCTCTAACAAAGTTGGTATATAATGCCTCAATATTGAGTTCGTCTGTAAGTTGGTATTTTGCACCACCACCTACGGCTGTAAAATCTTGTTCAAATTCGTTTCCGAGATCAATTCGCTGAGAATGTTGTACCAATGCAAGGATGGTAAACTTTGACGATGGAAAATAGCTTATAAATACACCCGGCGTAAGACTCAAACTATTATTTGCAAAGCTTCCTTCGGTCTGGATTCCGTTGTCGTTAAAACTAGCTTCATCTCCAAAATGGAATTCAGAACTTAATTCAGCAAACAATTGAAAGTCATTTCCTGAAAACGTATAGTCATAAAAGAATCTATTTTGCCAAGTGAATCCCTTTTGATCCAAGAACACTCCATTCTCCACTTCATTATCTACCAATGGGATAAAAAATGAAGACTGAATAGAGAAGTTATTCACCGAACTAAACGGCACAAATTTCACCGATGGCGCAATCGAAGTTAGTCCACTTCTGGCCGTTCCATCTTCTCCATCAAAACTAAATACATCCAAAGCATTTCTGTTTGCAACTACATTGCTTCTAAACTCAAGAATTAGTCCCACATTCACACGATTATTATCACTTATTCCAGTGTACCCTTCCAAAGTGGATGTAAAAAATGTTTGTCGCGGCTCTTTCCCGTCACTAAATGTACTTTCGGTTTGAGTATAAAGATTGTTAAACCATTTAATATCGTACTGTCCCTTAGAGATTAACTTGGAAGGTGTTAGCGTTTGAATCACCGAACCTCCCGTTTCTTCTTCTTCATCTTGAGCCATTCCTATGGTAAATGCAAGACAAAGTAATCCTGTTGTAATTATTTTTTTTGAAATATTCATGTGTTTTGGTTTTACTCTTTAGCCTTTCGCCAAGAGGGTATTAATATAAAGTATTTAAAATATTGATAGATGTTCTTAACACGCCAGTAAATTGACTGTAACTAGTGCCTCCACTGCCTGCCGAATCTTGGGGAATGCTTCGACAAGCTGGGAAGACTGTTTATATTTTATTTTGAATTAAGACGCCAATCGTACGAGTAGTATGTTACTTTGGCATCTTTTGGAACTTTTTCTTTTCGATAGGTATTGAGAAAATCAATTTCAGTCTGTCCTCCTTTAACAAAATCCTCTTTATACCATTTAAAAATTTCCGAGAAAACAACTTTCTTACCAGAAACCTTTATGAAAGAACTATTGTTCAATGCTTTTATTGTTTGCTGCTCTAATAACTGTTCCAAGGTTGAAGCAGTGAACGCTTTTCCTATAAGCGGAGGACATCCAACTGCGCCGCATACCAATACAAAATGGAATCGTGCATCACCAAATTTAGCGCGTAGTTTTTTGTTTTCAATATCATTGAGGGTAATCTTTGTGCCTCCCAATTCATATTTAATTTTGTCAAAAAACCCTTTTTTATCCAAAGGAGATTTTATCGGGTAATTATCTACAATTCCCTTTATAACAGAAAGATTGTAAGCATTAATCCAAAAAGCTTGATACTCTTTCACATTATCTACAGAAACATTTGCTTGCTTGGCTGTTGTAAGTGCTGTATTTAATTTTGAAGGGTTACTTTTTAGAGCTTTATAATCTACTTTTCCATTCGAAACATAAGTTGTAAACACAGCGTCTGCTTCATCAAAGAATCCTTGTAACGACTGTGCGGAGCTTTGAGATAAGCCTAGCGACAAAATAGTTACTGTAAGTATAATTAGTTTTTTCATTATCCAAGTTTTGATGTTGGCTAAGTCGAAGTACCTTTAGGGTTACTTACACGAGCGTTAAAAAAATATTATACAAAATTAGTGATATCAACACTTCCGAAGTGAAAAAAAAATTATTCTTATGGAAAATCCAATTAATTGTAATGTTCGTAACTTTCGTAACGACAGAATAACCTAATTAAGGTAACCACAGTACATTCTTATATATACACTATCTAGCATAAGAATGTTTCAACCAAAAAAATATGGAGCATATTGTTATTATTGGCAACGGAATCTCGGGAGTTACCACCGCCCGACATATTCGAAAGCTTTCAGACAACCGAATTACCATTATTTCGGCAGAAACAGATCACTTCTTTTCTCGTACTGCCCTCATGTATATTTACATGGGTCACATGAAATATGAACACACAAAACCCTATGAAGACTATTTCTGGAAGAGAAATAGAATAGAACTCAAAAATGGATTTGTAGAGAAAGTAAATCACGAACAAAAAGAACTCCTTAT
>JAESTG010000306.1 GCA_016763715.1 Flavobacteriaceae bacterium | reverse complement strand
GAAATACACCAAGGTGACCTGAAAGGTTCCATGCAACGATTTCAGCGCATTATCGACGTCAAGCGTGAAGAAGAAGATTGGTCCAATCGTAATCAGTAATGTGGTGCAAAAACTTCTTACTATCCGCTCGTTGAAAACCTGGTTTTCAACGAGTTTTTCTTTTTTATATCCATATTTTGTGGTATTGTAACGGCTACATCTATACATATGTTAACGATATAACTTTTTCAGAGGTGAGCGAATGAAAGATTTTCAAGGTAAAGTTGCCGTAATAACCGGTGGAGCCAGTGGGATTGGGGTTTGAACAAAGAATATCTACTCTCCTTATTTCCACATGTTACGTCCATTAAAAACATACCAGACTATTATGTTTCTGAAAAGAAATTTAGATTCGGAACTGACAAGTATGGACGGGATTTATTGAGTAGAATGCTTATTGGGATTCGTGTTTCTCTTGCTATCGGTTTTGTAGCCGTGTTTATATCGTTGCTTATAGGTGTTACATTAGGTGCAGTAGCTGGGTATTACGGAGGTAGAGTGGATGCGGCGATTATGTGGCTCATTAATGTTACCTGGTCTATTCCCACACTGTTGTTGGTTATTGCAATTACACTGGCTTTAGGAAAAGGTTTTTGGCAAGTTTTTATAGCTGTTGGGTTGACGATGTGGGTGGAAGTCGCACGTGTAGTTCGTGGACAAGTGATGAGCGTAAAACAGATGCAGTTTGTAACAGCAGCCCGTGTTCTTGGATTCAATGATTGGCGAATTATCACCAACCATATTTTGCCAAATAGCTTAGCTCCTGTAATTATTATTTCGGCTGCCAACTTTGCTGGAGCCATTCTCATTGAAAGTGGCTTGAGTTTTTTGGGTATTGGCGCACAACCACCCACACCAAGTTGGGGAGGTATTATTAAAGATCATTATGCATATATTATTTTGGGAAAACCTTATTTGGCAGTAATTCCAGGGTTGGCAATTATGAGTTTGGTTACAGCTTTTATGCTTATGGGGAATGCGCTACGTGACGTGTTGGACGTAAAAAATTAAAATTCGAAGCCAATTCCATGATTTCGAATTTTTGGCAAGTCATCTAAGAAACCCCTCTATAATCTTGATGAATTATCGAATTTTTTCTAATTAAAGATTCCTTTTATTTGGTAGAAGAATCGTTCAATAAGTCTAAGGTCTTCTGTGATTATTTCGGCGTTAGCTTGCATTTCACTTCGGAAAGGAATTTCTATTTGGTATGATGTAATTAATTTTGAACTTAAATTGGCGCTCACCATGTAAAATCCTTCTTCATAGGGTATTGCAGACATTGATTCTACCGTTGCTTGTAGCATTCCATATTCAGTTTCTGGAAAGTTGAGGAGTTTGATATTTACTTTTTGCCCTGTTTTTATTTTTCCTGAGTTTCGAATGGGAGCTTTAATTTTGGCTATGAACTGTTCATTTTTACTGGGAATAATGGTAAATAATAGATCTCCTTGTTGCACGTTTTGATTTTCATTCCAAATATTGATAAATGAAACATATCCTGAAACATTTGATTTTAGGACGTATCGGAGTTCCCATATTTTAATTGCTTCTTGTAGTTGTGTGAATGACTGGATTACATTTTTGAATAATTTGGTATTGTCCATTTGATGGTTAATACGGGTGTCTTTGGAATTTTTGTATGCCTCATTGAGGGATTGTTTTAGCTGAGATAAAGATATATCCATATTTTTCAAACTTCTTTCTTTTTCTAGATACTGAAGTTGTTTTGATTCAAATTCGTTCAATGAAATCACTCCTTTTTTATAGAGTTTTGAGTTTCGTTGAAATTCATTTTTAGAGAGTTCGAATTTTTTTTGATCGATGTATTGTTGGTTTTCTAGATTTTCAATTCGTAGTTGAATTTCACCTTCAGAAAATCGATTTGCATTCATTTGGTTGGAAAACGGGTCTAATGATTTATTAAGAGCATAGTCAATATAATCTTTTTCAAAAATGGCATATGTAGTTGATATTTCTCCCAATGCTAGTATTGGAAATGAGTCTACTGGAAAGCTAAAAACAGCATCATTTACCTTTATAGTATCCATAACCCCTTTTAGCAATAGTACATCCTTTAAACTGGCGGTGTTTTTAATCATGGCTAGAATTTCTCCTTCCCCAACGGCTTCATTGTCTTTGACCAGTAGAGTATCTATTTTCCCAGAAGCCTGAGCGTATTCTTTTTGAGGCGGTTGGTTTGATGTAATCAATGCTTCCGTAGAGATTACATCTGGGTATTTGATAAACCAAGTAAAAGCAAAGAAAAGTACTAAGAGGAGTAAGATGATAATGTTACCCCAAACCAACATCCAATGAGGAACTTTGGTGAGGATATCTTGTACTTCTTCGCTTCGGATATTTTCTGAATGATTTGGCATATTAATTTCCTAGTTCTAATTGATTTTTGACTAATTCGTAGTAACTGTTTCGCTCTGCGACCAGTTCTTTATGAGTTCCTTTTTCGATGATACGTCCTTTGTCTAAGACCACAATTTGGTCTGCATTTTTGACAGTACTAAGTCTATGAGCAATTACAACCACTGTTTTATTTTTAAAAAACCGATTTAGGTTTTCCATAATTATTTTTTCATTGTTGGAGTCTAAGGCCGAAGTTGCTTCATCAAAAAATAGGATGTCAGGATTTTTATAGACCGCTCTTGCAATTCTTAAGCGTTGTTTTTGGCCAGTACTGAGGCCAGTTCCTTCCATTCCAATTTTGGTGTTGTATCGTAAGGGAAGGGATTCAATATGCTTTTTGATATTGGCAACTTCCACAGCGTGGATTAATTTATCCATATCAATATGGTCTTGACCAATGGCAATGTTCCCTGCTATGGTATCATTAAAAATGTATCCTTCCTGCATGACTACTCCACAATGCTGACGCCAGGTTTTATTTGAAATTTGATTTAGATCATGTTCCCCCAGCGAAATGGAACCACTTTGAGGCTGATAGAACTTTAATAATAGCTTCATCAATGTTGTTTTCCCACTTCCACTAGCCCCCACAATGGCAGTAATCTTATTGGCAGGGATGGTCAAAGAGAGGTTCTTTAATACATTTTCAAACCCTCCAATATATCTAAAGTCGACATTTTTGAGATAGATGTCTTCACTTGGGTTAATGGTACGGATACTTTGTGCATCTATTTCTTGTTCATCTTTTTTATTGTGAATTTCACCAAGTCGTTCCAAGGATATTCTAGCATCTTGTAGTTCGCGAATAAAGCTTATGAATTGTGAAATAGGTGCATTTAGTTGTCCAACAATGTATGAAATGGCCAGCATCATTCCCAGAGTAATATCTCCCTTGACAACCAATGTTGCTGAGATAATGGTTATAAAAATATTTTTCAGTTCATTGATTAATGAAGACCCCACGCTTTGGTATTGCTCAAGAGCTAGATTTTTAATTGAGATATTGAAGAGTCTAGCTTGTACATGTTCCCAGTTCCATCTTTTTTGTTTTTCGGCATTGTG
>JAESTG010000305.1 GCA_016763715.1 Flavobacteriaceae bacterium | reverse complement strand
TTTATCACTTTCCTTTTCACTTTGCTCACCATAACGACGCGCAATAATCCTTGCCACCTCACCCACTTCTTCAGTGAGTTGTGCCATATTGGTCAATTCGTTAAAATACCGAACGCCATGCTCTTTAATCCAAGCATCTACTTGTTGCTGGGAATTTTGAATGTTCATTTTTGCTATATTTTAGAAAGGATAATCTTCTCGTTTTCTTTAGTAACAATTTCTGAAAACATCCCTTTTACATATCCATAATCATCGGACATTATAATGGGTGACTTCAACTCCAAAACTACTGATAATTGAATCATTCCTGGGGATTCTTTTATTAAATATGTATAACTCCCCATATCATCTCCCAATGACGCCTTAGAAGACTCAGGTAAGGATGTCACCTTATACCCCTCAGGCACTTTAATGGTAATATTATATTTCTTAATTTGTGGAAAATCAAAGAAAATTGGGTAGTCTCTTGTGTCAGCTTTAAATGGATTCTCTAAGTTGGCAAAAAACAACATAGGTGATAGATATAAATCATTGTTTATCTCTTCTACAATTGAACCAGAAGTTGCTGCATAGCTGAGGTTCACAAAAGGCTTACCATTATTTAAATCTTTTACCTCTAGATTTTCATAAGTTGCAATGTTCTCTCCAAGTTGTAAATCTTTAAGTTGTTCCTCGGTATTAATTCCAATGTAATTCTTCCGGTATTGACGTGCAAAATGACCTGTAAGTCGCTCTCGCACATTTGCAATCAAATCAGTTCCAACTATTTCAGCTTGTGCATAAATGATGTCCTGTGACATAAATTCAGGATATAAACCTACCCAAGAAGAAGTTCCATCTGGTTTTATAAGTCTCCCTTGCCAATTCATAGCCCGACCTGGAAGTAAATTGATTCCTGAAGAAGGAGATGTTGCATCCATCAAATAAAATTTACCATTTAATTCTAATCCAGCAATTACATAATTGAACCCACTTAACGTAGGGAAAACTGGAATTCCATGTGATTTGGTACTCACTAATACTGGATTTGCATTCAAGTTTGCGCTTCGCAACATGGAAACGAGCATTAAATTGATATCACCCACATTCCCAGAACCCGACTTATAGGCTTTCTTCACCCCTTCACTAGGAAAATAACCCAAAGTACCATTCCATGACATTTTATTTTTTACAGCGGTATAAATATTATTGGCCTTCTCTAGTGGATCTGTAACACCAGCAATGGCTTGGTTTAAATCACTTTCGAAATAGTTATTTTTATTTAATTCATTTACAAAAGCATCTCGATTATAAATGGTTTTAGTTACCGCTTCCCAATTGGTAGTATACGTTTTAGGAACTTCATTAGGCCAATTAATCATGGCTAATTCCCATATAGACTTCGCACGGTAATTATTTAAATTGTCTACATAATCCTCAACCTTAAGTGGCGGAATATTAGTTTCATCTAATTTGTATTGATTCTCCCTATATTTCATCATTCTAGAGAGAGCATTACTTTTGCCCCTAACCTGATTTCCATCATAGTCGGCAGTTCCCAAACCACTTCTTTCACGTATTTCAACTTTAGCTTCCACACTAGATGACTTATAATTATAAGTCAAACTAGCTTGCGGATTCCCATAATTACTGTAAATAAAATACTCTGGAACCGTCACTTCAACAAATTCCTTTCTTATAGGAATGGTGTATTGGAGGTCTATATCTTCTATTTTATAGAATGGAGAAGAGATGGTATAAACATACTCAATAATGCTACCCGATTTAATATTAGGCATCGTGAATTTGTGACGTATATAGTAAGTGGAAGACCTTTCTTCAAACATAGCACTTTTTGCCAGCTTATCCTTCTTTATTGAATTACCATCCAAATTGTAAGTAGTTGCTTTTAGGCTTTCTATTTTCTCTCTATCACTTCCATAATTGTAAGTTGAAAAGCTATGATTAGCCCAATAAAACCCATCATTATTATATATTTTAACTCGTTCAAAAACTTTTGTATACAATGTAAAACCTTCTCCCTGTCTGTATTTATAATAGGATTTATGCTCTCTATAAAGTACTGTAGCACTGGCTTCTGGGTACAGTGCATTTTTTGTTTCTGAGAGTTCCTCTTTGGAAACTTTACCATATTTATAATTTTGTGAAAAGCCAGAAATAGACAGCATGACTAATGCTAGAAAAATAATGATAGATTTCATAATAATTGGTTGTGGTTATATTTTAGACAAAACGATTTTTTCCTTATCCTTATCAATCATGTATTGATAGAACTGCTTCAAATCCTTATACTCAAGTGGAGACACAAGGTGTCTATTGATAGAAAACTCTGCTGATAGTTTTATTTTGTTGTTACTTTCTGAAAGCAAATATTTAAAAGCGACAACGTTGTCTCCCATTCTAACATTAGCTCCCGCTGGCAAACTCTCAACCTTGTATCCTTCAGGCAATTCTATCGATACAATGTAGCGTTTTTTAGAAGGATACCCATAATCGACTGGGAATTTCCGATCTTCCAACTTAAATGGATTCTCATCCAAACTTAAAAACAGTAAGAGGTGAAACATACAAATTCCCATTAATTACTTCTACAAAACTTTCAGTAGTAAATTTGTAATCAATTTTCAGAGATTCATATGGGTTATGTAAATTTTCAAACTTCACTTCAGTAATAGAAAGTTCTTCATAGCTCTTCTCCAATTCTTCTTTAACATCAGCTTCACTTAACCCAACAAATTTGCTTCTATTCTCCAATGCTGAATTTCCAGCAAATTGGTTTTTTACAGACCCTTTTAGCCGTCCTTCCGAGTCTAAAATTGCATTTACCATAAAGGCTTCAACGGCTAATTTACTTGGGTTCAACGAAACCCATTGGGATTCCCCATTCTCTGTAACAACACGCCCTTTCCAATTCAATAAACTTTTATCTAAAACATTGGGTTGCCCATATTTATTGGTTGCATTAAAAAGTAAAAAACCATCACTAGTTTCTACCGCAGCAATCACATAATTAAACCCATTCACTGTTGGGAAAATAGGTATACCGTGCGACTTCGTACTTATCAACACTGGATTGGCATTAAGTCCCGCATATCGAAACATCGCAGTTAGCATCAAATTAATATCGGCGGTATTCCCTGAGCTAATTTTATAAGCATTTTTCACACCTTCATCAGTATAAACCCCTACATAACCATTCCAGTTCATTTTCTCTTTCACAAATTCAAAAATTCGCATCATTTTCTCATTAGAATCTGTGACACCACTTAATACTTGATTGAGTTCGTCTTCAAAGTAACGGCTCTTATCCAATTGATCTCCAAAGCTCTCAGCACGATAAATGGTGTTTGAAACCGACTCCCAATCGGTAGAATATGTTTCTACCATTTCCGTCGGAAATTTAACAAAGGCCAATTCAAACTTCAAGGATGCTGAATAATTTTGCAGATTTCCTGCAAATGCTTCTTCTATAATGGGAGGAACGTCAGCTAAATAAACTTCCGATATATTCTGAAAATACTTGATCTGTGACTTCCCTGCATTACGAACTCCTGCTCCTGCACCCAAATTACGAGAACTTGTATATAGATTTGTCACCGTTTTCTCATGTCTATCTTTTTCAATCTCAAAAGGAATCCAACCCCTTCGGTGGGCATTATAATTGAAATATTCTGGCGCTTCAAAACGCATTTTCAATTTATTCACTGGAATTGACTCTTGAAAACTAAACCTATTTATATTATTCAGAAAAGGGGATTTTATCCGATACTTATACTCTACAATACAACCATTCTTTAATGCAGGCATTGTAAACTTCCTTACACTCCTGTATTTACTCTTCTTTTCATCAAAAACACCATCACTATTCAATTTAACTTTCTCAATTTCATCACTTAGTATAGAATAGGTATATGCCTTTAATCCAGAAAACGTTTCTTTACCACTACCCGAAGATGTGTATAAATCTACCTCAACCGTCCCCCAATCAAATCCTTTTTGATTATAAATTTTGATCCGTTTAAAGACTTCGGTAACCGCAAAGAAACCTTTCTCTTTGTTATCATTTAACGACGTTTTTGTCTCCTGATATAAAATAGCTGCTTCAGCCTCTGGATATAGAGGGTGACTCCCCTCCAAAAGTTCTTTTTTAGAAACTTTACCAAACTTATAGTTCTGAGAAATAGTTGTAAATGAGCCCACAACCAAACTAAAAATCAACAAAAAAACTCTTTTGAATGTTATTTTCATAATTATATTTTATTCAAAATTTAGACAACATAATTTTTGATTTTGTCACTTCAACATATTCAGCATAAAGAGATTGTAGTCCTCCATAATACGCTGCAGGTATAAGGGAATAATTAAGTTTAACAGTTAGACTCACTTGAATATTAGTATTGGATGCGCTACAAATATAAGAGAGAGAACCCACTCCATTTTCAATTTTGACCTTCCTACTCTCAGGTAGACTAGTCACTTTATACCCTTCAGGAATCAAAAAATTAATACTATAATTTTCCAAATATGGAAACTCCATATCTATTGGGTATAAGCGATTCTCCTCATCAAATTTATTCTCCTTTTCACCTAAAAACAGGAAAGGAGCTACATATAAATCTCCATTTATTTCTTCGATGGCATCTTCATAGGTGAAATCATAGGATATCACAACTGGTTTTTCGCTGTTATTAATGTCCTTTTCTTTAAAATTATCTATGGTCAACAAATCATAGCTAGATTCTAATTCTTCGGCAATGTTTTCGGCATCTTCTTCCTTTGTTAATTCTCTATATTCCCAAGCTAGATAATTTGTAAGTTGACTCCTAGAAGTCCCGCTCACGGTATTTGTAGCAACATCCAAAATAGCTGAAATACTAGATCTACTTACGGAAAGCACTTTTGTTTCCGTAGGAAAACTAATAGAACTTCCATCAGCCTTTAAAATAAGGCCATAGCCATTCATTAAATCGATTGGTATTTGACCAAAATTATCATAACGCTCCGAAGCGTCCAACAAATAAAATTCATCATCTATTTGCAACGCCGAAATTGTTGCGTTGAAAGACCTTACTTCAGCAAATAACACCTCCCCTTTATGTTTACAACCAATAACCATTGGGTTTGCCTCAAATCCAGCCCATCGTAAGATGAGTGTTAGTATCATATTGATGTCAGATTTGTCCCCACACTTTGTTTTATACACTTCCTTCAAATCATAAGAGCCCTGACCATAATTACCATTATAAACCATACGGTTTTTGAGGAAAGCATAAATCTCTTTCGCCATTGTCAATGAATCGGTTCGGTTTTTAATTATCTTATTAATATCATTTTTAAAAAAAGGTTTTGTTTCTAATTGCATACCAAACCAATAAGCATTGTTAAATGAATTGGTTAGCTGTCCCCATTTTTTATCTTCATTTTTGTTTTTGTATTTGATGTATGTCTTACCCTTATAATTGCTCATATTATTAACATAGGGGGCATCTTTAAGTGGAGGAATTTCCTTTCCTGTATAAACAACCAATTTCTTTTTACTCTTTTCTTCTTCAACCAACTGAATCGGAAAATTGGGGTTCTGTTTAAATTCCATCCACTTTTGTGCGTTCTGCACTACAAGTCTAAAATTTTTAACTGGAATTCTTTTTTGAATAGAGATCTCATACAATCTACCTATATCTACTTTATAAGTAAGTTCAATTACCGAACCTGCTTTCACATTTGGGAACGTGATTTTTGTTACTTCATAGTCTCCATAAACATTCTCCTTAAAGATACTTTCCTTGGTGACATGTGTTTTCTGAATGACATTATTTTCCAAGTTATAAGTGTATGCCTGTAAATGTGAAATATCATTGAATAAAATCTCCCAATTTGAATGTTCAAAACCTTCTTTGTTATAAATTTTTATACGCTCGTGGATTTCAATATCATTTCCGTAGTCCAATTTAATGCGCTGGTAGATTACTTTTGCTGAAATATTTCCAAATACAGAATCCCTAGTTTCAGCAAGTTCAGCCGTGCTCACTCTTCCAAATTTAAACGATTGCCCTACAGTATTAGTTATAGAGCAAAGAAAAAGTAAACACAGATTGTATCTTCGCATCATAATCATATCTTAAAAATTATCTTAGGATATCCTATATTCGCCGAGAAAGGAACAATAGAGTATAAATTATTCTCATTCTTCAATCAAAACCATTTTAGATTTATCTTTCTTTACGATATCTTTTCGAAAAGCAACATAATCAACAAATTTTTCTTTTGGAAAACGTCCAGATTTAATAACCAGCTCCCTCTTATACAGAATTTTAGAGCCATCTATTTTCGTTACAGATGCCTTATACATCCCAAATTCGTTCTCAATAGAAATAGGGTCAAATATAGACTCCACTACATATCCAATTGGAAGTGTTATCTCAATTTCATCTTTTTGACTGTAACCTCTTCTAATCTCAAGTGGCAGAGTTCGATTCTCATCACCATCTGGCACAAAGGTTTGTCTATTAAAAACATTTGGATTAATTAATATCCTCTTGCCAGCTTTTGAAACATATCCATCAGTTTCGAAATTCAATGACTCACTAAAAATCACTTTCTTAGTATCATTGTCAAAAACCACATTGGACACTTTAAGGCTATTCAAATGACCCCAAATATCTTTGTAATACCGAATTACATCTTCCTTTTTTTCAGTCTCCAAAAAATATTTACTATTATAACGAATCCCAAAAGAACTTTCTTTGACAACCCCAGAAAGCCTTAGTTCATTATCAAAAATAGCTGTGGCATTTAACGTTGTTAAGCTCTCAAGCGCATCATAGCTATGTGTTTTAATCATCACACCGCCATCTGGTGTAACCATGAGTACTTTACGATCATCTGTAAACGTACCTAAATAATTGAAAGGAACTTGCTGGCTCGTACATTCAAGAAACACCATTTCATCGTCAAAAGGGACAGAGAGAATTACATGATTTCCTTGCAAAGCGACAAAGTCTTCATCCAAATCACGTCCGTTAGATCCTGCCGAAACAATGGTATAATATGACTC